>JALUWE010000156.1 GCA_027019845.1 Anaerolineales bacterium
GGATGGGGGGTGGAGATAGGGATAGGGAGTGGAGATAGAGATTGCATCCTGAGCGGAGGACGGGGAGAGTTCGTGCCGAACTCCGGTCGCTTGTAGTCGAAGGATGGGGGGTGGAGATAGGGATAGGGAGTGGAGATAGAGATTGCATCCTGAGCGGAGGGCGGGGAGAGTTCGTGCCGAACTCCGGTCGCTTGTAGTCGAAGGATGGGGGGTGGAGATAGGGATAGGGAGTGGAGATAGAGATTGCATCCTGAGCGGAGGGCGGGGAGAGTTCGTGCCGAACTCCGGTCGCTTGTAGTCGAAGGATGGGTATTGGGTATTGGTGTATTCCCTATCCCTATCCCTATCCCTATCCCTGCTCCCTACTCCCTGACCACCCCTCCAGCGTATTCTTTACCACAGCCAGGAAGTAATCCGCGGTCGCGCCGTCCAGGATGCGGTGGTCGAAGGTGAGGGAGAGGTAAACCATGGGGCGGATGGCGATGGCGTCGTCGATCACCACCACGCGTTTCTGGATCACGCCCGCGCCGAGGATGGCGCATTGCGGCTGGTTGATGATCGGGCTGGCGAACAGCGAGCCGGAAGTGCCGTGATTGGTGAGGGTGATGGTGCCGTCGCGCACTTCGTCGGGCTGGAGCGCGCCGCGGCGGGCGCGGTCGGCCAGGTCGTTGACCGCGCGGGCCAGGCCGAGCAGCGAGAGGCTGTCTGCGTTTTTGATGACCGGCACGATAAGGCCTTTGTCTTCGAGGGCGGTGGCCATGCCGACGTTGACGGCCTTGTGCAGGATGATGCCCTCCTCGCTCCACGACGAATTGGCGATGGGGTGGGCTTTGCAGGCCGCGACGAGGGCCGCGATGAAGTAGGGCGTGAAGGTCAGTTTGACGCCGTCGCGGGCGAAAGCCTCTTTGTTGGCCTGGCGGTGCGCCACCACGCGGCTCATATCGGCCTCCATGACGGTGGTGACGTGCGGGGAGGTGTGTTTGCTGCGCACCATGTGTTCGGCGATGGCGCGGCGCATGGTGGTGAGGGGCAGGATTTCGCCAGGGATGGGGGGAGGTGCGGCGTGCGGGCGGGGTGCGGGAGCCGCCGCGGCGGGGGGGCGTTCGGGCGGGCGGCTTTCCAGGTAGGCGAGCACGTCTTGTTTGGTGATGCGCCCGCCTTTGCCGGTACCGCTCACGCGCGACAGGTCGAGGTTGTGTTCGGCGGCCAGCCGCGCCACGACCGGGGAGATGAACCCCAGCCGTTCGTGGCGGCCCGGGCGGACGACGAACGCGGGCGGGGCGGCCTCCACGACCGGGGCGCGGGTACCGGTCGGGGACGGCGACCGCGCCAGGGCCGGTTCTGCCTCCCTGACCGGGGGCGCGGCCGCGACCGGGGCGGAGACCCCGTCCGGCGCGCCGTTTTCGGGAATCTTTTCGTCCGGCTGGCCGATCCAACACAAAATCTGCCCGGCTTTGACCACCTGGTTTTCAGGCACCAAGATTTTAAGCAGCGTGCCACTGGCCGGGCTGGGGATTTCGGTGTCGACCTTGTCGGTGTTGACTTCGAGGAGCGGCTCGAATTCCTGCACCGAGTCGCCCTCTTTTTTCAGCCAGCGCGTGATGGTGGCTTCGTCTACGGATTCGCCCAACTCGGGCATGAGAACTTCGGTGGGCATGGGTTCTCCTGGGGGTGATATTGGGTATTGGATATTGGGTAATTGGGTAATTGGGTAATTGGGTAATTGCATCCTGAGCGAAAGGCGAACAAAGTTCGCTTGTAGTCGAAGGATGGGTACTGGGTATTTTATCAGGATTTTTGGAGAAAGCGGGAGGGGGGTTGGGGGACAGGAAAAACAGGGTACAATAACGCAACGCGGAGGGCATCCCATTCATTATTCCAAGCCTGACGAGGTGAGCAATGTACCTGGCCGGAGACATCGGTGGTACGAAAACCAATCTGGCGATTTATGCACCTGAGAAGGGGCCGCGAAAGCCGGTTTACGAAGCCCGCTTTTCCAGTACAGCATACCCCAGCCTGGAGGCCCTGGTACGCGATTTTTTGGGGCAGGCACAGCTGAAAGTGGAACACGCCACGTTTGGGGTGGCCGGGCCGGTGGTGGGAGGCCGCGCGGAGGTTACAAACCTGTCCTGGGAACTGGACGAAAACAGGCTCAAGCAGGATTTGGGGTTGCGCAGCGTCACTCTGATCAATGACCTGGTAGCCGTGGCGTATGGGGTGCAGCAACTGAAAAATAACGAAGTGGCCGAAATCCAGAAGGGGACGCCGGTGGAAGGAGGCGCGATTGGGGTCATCGCGCCCGGAACAGGCCTGGGAGAAGCCTTTCTGACCTGGAACGGGTCACACTACACCGCGCACGGCTCTGAAGGCGGGCACGTGGATTTTGCCCCCACCACTCCCTTGCAATTCGGCTTGTTGCGCTATCTCCAGGAACGTTTTGGACACGTCAGCTATGAGCGCATTTGCTCCGGAACAGGGCTGCCTAACATTTACAACTACCTGAAAGAAATGGGGTTCGACCAGGAACCCGAGTGGCTGGCCGAACAACTGGCGCACGCAGACGACCCCACCCCCGTAATCGTCCAGGCCGCGCTCTCGTCGGACAGGCCTTGCGGCCTCTGCCGGGCCACTCTGGAGGTTTTCGTGGAGGTGTTGGGCGCAGAAGCCGGAAACCTGGCCTTGAAGGTGTTGGCCACGGGCGGGGTGTATCTGGGCGGCGGCATCCCTCCACGCATCTTGCCCGCGCTTACACAGGGCGCGTTCCTCGAAGCCTTCCGGCAGAAAGGCCGTTTCTCCGATCTGCTTACACAAGTCCCTGTCAGGGTGATCCTGAACCCCAAAGCGGCTTTGTTGGGGGCCGCTTGCCACGCTACGGGCATGTCCGTCTGAAGAAATTTCAAAATGGATATTGCAAACATCCCAACCCGCGTGTAAACTTTGGTATCAAACAATCACCGAAGGAGTCATTCATGAGCGATAGAGTAAAGGAAATCTTAAGTTGGTACCGCAGCGAAAACCCCGGCGTTCTCAACAACCTGTATCGTCTTTTGATGCACGGACGGCTGGGAGGAACCGGTAAGCTGATCATCCTGCCTGTGGATCAGGGCTTCGAGCACGGGCCGGCGCGCAGCTTCGCGCCCAACCCGCCCGCCTACGACCCACATTACCACTACCAGTTGGCGGTGGACGCGGGGTTGAACGGCTACGCCGCGCCGCTGGGCTTCATCGAGGCCGGGGCCGCGGAGTACGCCGGGCAGATTCCTACCATTCTCAAACTCAACAATCACGACGTGCTGCACGGCGAGAAAAACCCCATGGGCGCGCAGACCGCCACGGTGCAGGATGCCCTGCGCCTGGGCTGCGTGGGCGTCGGCTACACCATCTATCCCGGCACCTTAGACCGCCGTCTGCTCTACGAGCAGGTGCGCGAGATCATCCGCGAAGCCAAATCGGTGGGATTATTGGCGGTTTTGTGGTCCTACCCGCGCGGCGGCGATCTCAGCAAGGAAGGGGAAACCGGCCTGGATGTGGTAGCCTATGCCGCGCAAATTGCCTGCCAGTTGGGCGCACACATCGTCAAGGTCAAGCTGCCCTCGGCGCACCTCGAACAGGAAGCGGCGCGCAAGGTCTACGAACAGTACGACATCCCGCGCAGCACCCAGGCTGAGCGCGTCGCGCACGTCATCCAATCCGCGTTCAACGGTCGCCGCGTGGTGATCTTCTCCGGTGGCGCCAAGAAAGACGACGAAAACGCCATCTACAACGCGGCCCGCGCCATCCGCGATGGTGGGGGGTTCGGCTCCATTATCGGGCGCAACACCTTCCAGCGGCAGCGGGATGATGCCCTCCAAATGCTCGACAAAATGATCCGCATCTACCGCGGAGAACTGGCCTAAGAAGAGCGTGGTTCTCCGTCCAAAAAACAAAGGCTCAACCTCTTCGAGAAGTTGAGCTTTTTGTGTTTGCCTGGAGCGTAGAGCGCGGGGACGGTTAGCCCATGGGATAGCGCATTTTCTGACCGCCGATCAGGTGCAGGTGCAGGTGAAAGACCACCTGATTGGCATCCGGCCCGGTATTGATGATCAGGCGGTAGCCGCTTTCGGCCACCCCTTCCTGCTGCGCGATTTTGCGAGTCACCGTCAGCATCCGCCCGGCCAGTTGCTCGTCCGCGTCGGTAAGGTCGTTGGTCGAGGCCACGTGTTGGTTAGGAACGATCAGGATGTGGGTAGGCGCGACGGGGTTGATGTCCCGGAACGCGGTCACCATATCGTCCTGGTACACCTTGTCCGCGGGCAATTCCCCGGAAACAATTTTGCAAAATACGCACTCGTTGGTCATAGGCTTCTCCGTGGGTATTGGGTGTGGGTATTAGGTATTGGTAATTGGGTATTGGTAATTGGGTATTGGGTAATTGGGTAATTGGGTAATTGGGTAATTGGGTATTACATCCTGAGCGGAAGGCGAACGGAGTGAGCCTGTAGTCGAAGGATGGGGAGTGGGGATAGGGATTGCATCCTGAGCGGAAGGCGAACGGAGTGAGCCTGTAGTCGAAGGATGGGGAGTGGGGATAGGGATTGCATCCTGAGCGGAGGGCGGGGAGAGTTCGTGCCGAACTCCGGTCGCTCGTAGTCGAAGGATGGGTATTGGATACCCAAATTCACAATTCACCATTCACCATTCCCCACACCCCCTCTCCATTAACCTTCGTCACACTCACAGGCGTGATGCGGTTCCACAAGTCCTGCGGCGCGGTGGCGTGAACGCGCAGGTAATTGTCGCTCAGGCCGCTCATCTGCCAACCATCAGGGCCGAGCGCAACCGCGCTCTCCCAGAGCACGGGCACGGTCTGCCGCAGGAAGCGGGCGCGATATTCATCACCACTTTGTTTCAACACTTCGCGCAGGCGTGCGTTACGCTGTTTGCGGATCGGGTGAGGCACCTGATCGGGCATCCGGGCCGCCGCGGTGCCAGGCCGTTCCGAGTAGGTGAACACGTGCCCGCCCGCGAATGCCATCTCCCGCACGAACGCCAGCGTTTCGTCGAATTCGGCCTCGCTCTCCCCCGGAAAACCCGCGATCAGGTCGGTGGTGATCGCCATCTCCGGCACCACCGCCCGGGCCGCCTTCACCAGTTGGCGGAACGATTCCTGCGTGGTTTTGCGCGCCATACGCCGCAGGGTGGCGTCACAGCCGGATTGCAGCGGCAGGTGCAAATGGCGGCACAACCGCGGCTCCCCCTCCCACAGGGCGAAGAACGCCTCGTCCAGGTCCCAGGGCTCGAGCGAAGAAAGGCGCACGCGGGGCACCTCCGTGCGCCGCAAAATCGCCCAAACCAGATATTTCAGGTTCATGCGCGGCTCGAAATCCTGGCCCCACGCCCCCAGATGGACGCCGGTCAGCACCACCTCCTGCACCCCGCCCGCGACCGCGGCGCGCACGTCCGCCAACACCGCCTCCACCGGGCGGCTGCGGCTCTCACCGCGGGCAATGGTGGTGACGCAAAACGTACAGCGGTTGTCGCAGCCGTCCTGCACTTTGATGAAAGCGCGGGTGCGTAATCTCGCGCCGGGAAGCGGCTCGCGCGCCAGCGGTTCCAGATCGAAAACCTGATCCCCAGGCAGCCCCAACAGCTCGGGCACCAGGCGGTCTTTTTGCGGGTTCGCCACCACCCGGCTGACCCCCGGCAGGGCCGCGGCTTCCCCAGGCGCGAGTGTAGCCCAGCAACCGGTGGCGATCACCTCGCCGGCCCCCTGCCGCGCCGCGCGGCGGATCATTTTGCGCGAGTCCGCGGCCGCCTCCACCGTCACCGCGCAGGTGTTGATCACGGCCAGATCAGCTTCCGCAGGGGTGGCGACCAGCGTGTGCCCCTGGCCGCGGAACTGCGCGCCAATGGTTTCGATCTCGCTCTGGTTCAGGCGGCAGCCGACGGTGTTCAGGTAAATCTTCATGGGGTATGGGGTGTTCAAGGGCGGGTAACGATCAGATTGTCGAACAGGATGTCGACCCCGGGTTGGTCATACGTGCCGGCGATCAACCCGATGTCGCCAGCGGTCAGGTTATCGTCCTGCACTTCGGCCAGCAGCATGTCGTTGACGTAAAAGCGCAGGGTGTTGCCCTGGCATTCGGCGCGCAGGCGGTTGGCAGCGCTCCCGGTGTTAATGGCGTTGGATGGGCGCAGGTTTTGCATACCGATCAACTCATAATCGTCGCCCACCACGCGGGTGATACCGTAAAAACCATCGCTGGTGATCGAGAAAAAGTAGAAGTTGTTTTCATCCACATAACGGCAAATCACTCCAAACTCGTTTTCGTCCGGGCCGCCGAGCTTGGTAGCCTCCACCTGAATGCTGACATCATCGAACGTCAGCCCTGGATTGACCCAGAAGAACCAGTTTTCCCGATCGACCCGGATGCGGTATCCATCCTGATCGTAGTCGGTGATGCCTTCCTCATCCCGCAGGCGGACCCAGGTGTCATCTGGGGAGGAAAAATCGTCCTGGAACAAAATTTCCTTGCCCGGTGGGGCGCCGGGCGGCGCGCTGTCCGACAAGCCGGGCAACTGGCAGGCCAACGCGGCCAGGAGTAAGGCAAGCAGAGAGAAGAGGGGGCGAGGGGGCATCATGTGTTTAGATAGGTCTGGGTTTGTGCCTCCTGAGCGGAGGGGGGGATGGGTAATTGGGTAATTGCATCCTGAGCGGAAGGCGAACGGAGTGAGCCTGTAGTCGAAGGATGGGGGCTTGTCTTGAGCGCAAGTGACATAATGAAGTTTTTCCCGGTCGAGGCCGGGTGCGTTGTGGCTTTACTCGCAATGACGCGCCTGAGTATACGCTAATTTTAGCACAAGGATTTTGATCAGGGAAAGTAACGTTGCAGGATGCGCTCGGCCTGGCGGGCGACGGGGGTGCCAGGCGCGAGTTGGATGGCTTTGGCAAGCTGCTGGCGGGCATTGGCCTGGTCGCCCTGTGCCAGATAGACCAGGCCGAGGTGGAGACGTGCGCTGGCATAGTTGGGGTCCACATCCAATGAACGGCGCAAAAAACGTTGCGCCAGGGCCATGTCATTGAGCAGGTAGTAGCCGTAGCCCATCAAATCGAGCGCGGCGGGGTCGTTCTCGTTCAATAGCAGCGCCTGCCGTGCGGCGGCCAGGCCGACTTCCTCGATCTGCACGCCGTTTTGCAGGGCAAACAGGGAAAGCAGGTGCCAGTAGGTTGCTTCGCGGGGCGCGAGTTCGGTGGCGCGGCGGTAGTAGGCCAACGCCTTGTTGAAATCCCCCAGCACGGCCAATGTGTTGCCGATCTCGGCCTGGACCGCGGGGTTTTCCGGCTCGATGCTGGCCGCAGCGTGGAAGTAGACCAGCGCCATCTCCGGCCTGCCGTTGCGTTTGTGGTACAGGCCGAAGAGCAGGTTGGCGGTCAGAGAGTAAGGGTTGAGTTCCAGGGCTTTTTGAAGCGCGGGCAGGCCGTCCTGCCCGGTCTGCTCTTGGGCTTCGCCCAGAAACGCCCAGGCCTCGGCGTAGTCCGGGTTGGCCTGCACCGCCTGGGAGAAGGCCTCGGCGGCCAGTTCCCATTCGTCCAGAAAGGCCAGCGCGCGACCGGCGTTGAGCAGGGTGTAGGCCGGGTCATCGGTTTGCGCGGCAGCGCGCAGGCTGCGCTGCAACAGTTGCACCGCCTCGGCCAGTTCCTGGTTGATCTCCACGGCTGCCAGCAGGTGCGCCAGCGCGGCCTCCGGCTGCCGGGTGGCCAGCATCAGCCCAAGCTGGTAACGGATTTGGGCGTTTTGCGGCTGGAGTTGGGCGATGTTTTGCAGGTCCTGGATGGCCGCGGGGTAGTTTTTTTGCCGACGGTGGGCTTCGAGCATACGGGTGTAGGTGGGAAGTGGATCGCCGCCGCGTTCCAGCGCGAGCTGCCACGTTTCCAGCGCGGCTTCCAGGTCGCCCGATTGGAAGTAAGCATCACCGAGGTAGAGGATGCCTTGCGGCGTGATCTGGCCGCGGGCCGCGGCCAGCTCGAGGTAGTCCGCGGCGCGCTGCGGGTCGCCGCCTTCCAGCGCGGCGCGGCCGGCGGTTTCCCACAGCGAGACGCGCCAGGGCTGGTATTCGAGCACCGTGACGAAGTGATGGGACGCGCTGAGGAGGTCGCCGGATTCCAGCGCCACACGCGCCCCTTTCAGGGCACGGTCCAACCCTACCGGCCGCGGTACCACCCCGGCGAACAACGCGAACAGGATCGGGACCGCGATCAGCAGCCAGATGTCGGGACGGATTCGATCTCGCACCCGGCTATTATAGCCCAGGGCATGAGGTATAATTGGTGAAATTCATCACACTTATTTTCAGGAGAACAGCATGGACTTCACGTTGTCGGACGAGCACCGCATGGTGCAGCAGATGGTCAGGGATTTCGTACAAAAGGAGGTCGCGCCGGTCATCAAGGAGTACGACCGCAAGCAAGAGATGGCGCCTTTCATTTTGCCGCGCATGGCCGAGTTGGGCATCTTGGGCATCAACATTCCGGTGCGTTACGGCGGCCAGGGGTTTGATTACATCACCCTGGGGCTGGTGTGCGAAGAACTGGAGGCGGTGGACAGCACCTTGCGGGTGGTAATGTCCGTACACATGGGGTTGAACAGCATGGCCTTGCTGCAATGGGGTACGGAGGAACAAAAGCAGAAGTTCCTGGTGCCGCAGGCGCGCGGGGAGAAGTACGGCTGCTTCGGCCTAACCGAGCCGGGCGTGGGTTCGGACGTGGCGAACATGAGCAGCACCGCCCGCCGCGAGGGGGACGAATATGTGTTGAACGGCGAGAAGATGTGGATCTCGCTGGCGACCAAAGCGCACCACGCGCTGATCGTGGCGCGCACCAATCCCGAGGCGGACAAACCCAGCCGCGGGCTTTCCGCGTTCATGGTGGAACTGGACCGCCCCGGCATCAAGACCGGCGACATCCACGGCAAGCTGGGCGTGCGCGCCGGTTCGACCGGCTGGATTTCGATGACGGACGTGCGTGTGCCGGTCGAAAACCGCCTGGGCGAGGAGGGCGAGGGCTTCAAGATCGCCATGTCGTGCCTGGACAACGGGCGGTACACCGTGGCCGCGGGCGCGACGGGTTTGATCCGCGCCAGCCTGGAGGCCAGCGTAAAATACTGCCACGAGCGCAAGGCGTTCGGCCGCGAGATCGGCAAGTTTCAACTGGTGCAGCAAAAAATCGCCCACATGCAGCGGGATTACGAGATCGCCCGCCTGCTCTACCTGCGGGCCGGTTGGATGAAGAACCAGGGCCTGCGCAACACCAAAGAGACCTCGCAGGCAAAGTGGTTCGCCACCGACGCATCATTCGAGGCCGCCAATCAGGCCATCCAGATTCATGGGGCGTACGGTTACAGCGACGAGTACGATGTGGAGCGCTACCTGCGCAACGCGCGCGGCGCGATCATCTACGAAGGCACCAGCGAAATCCACCAACTGATGCAGGCCGGCTACGCGCTGGGCTACCGCGAAGACAAACCGCTGCGCTGCGAGCTGCCGGCGTATGACGAGGAATTTTGGAATGCGGAGGGGAATGCATAAAGCGTACTACGCCTTATGCATGAATGATATGTTGTTGATCGAGGAAGCGAAACAGAAACTAAAGCACCTCACGCCTGACGAATGGAAAGCGTTGGAGGCGATTGTCACCCGTTTGCATGAGATTTACGGGCAAGATTTGATTCGGGTAGTGCTGTTTGGCTCCAAAGCGCGTGGGGACTTCGATGATGAATCTGATCTGGACTTGTTGATAGTGGTACGGATGAAGGAAGCGGATTACGACAAACACTGGCTTAGGATTCTGGATAACACCTGGGAAATTGAGCTGAAATACGGTATTGTGACAACGATGATCATTAAAAGCCTCTCCCAATACAAGCGAATGGTAAAGCATGGCTTGCTGCTTGCCAAAAACATCTCAACGGATGGAATTGTTTTATGGACCAGGCAACCAGAAAGGCTTACATACGACTACGGCTAGAGAAGGTACAGGCAAACCTGACGGCTGCACAGGATAATCTGGCTTTAGGGCATGTGCAGACCGTGGTAAACCGGGCATACTACGCTATCTTTCACATCACTTCAGCGGCCTTGCTCTGGCTGCAAGTTGAACGTGTCAAACATGCTGGAATTCACGCTTCGTTGGGAGAATACTTGATCAAGCCTGGGTTCATCGAGCCTGAATATGGAAAAATATTTACGCGGGTACGGCGAGAACGCGAAAAGCAAGATTATGACCTTGAAGCCAACCCGCCCTCTTTGAGTGACACAACACAACTGCTTAAAGATGCCAAGCGATTTGTTGCTCGTCTTGAGCGTTTCCTGCACGAACAAGGTGCTATATAAGCCGGATTGCAAATCGACAGATCGAAAGCCCAACTCAAAACTCAAACTAGGAGGAACACCTTGAAAATCGTAGTCTGCGTCAAACAAGTGCCCGATACCGCCGCTAAAGTGGTGGTGCAGAACGGGCAAGTCACCTGGGGGGATGCGCCGCTGGTGCTCAACCCCTGGGACGAATATGCGGTGGAGGCCGCGCTTCAAGTGGGCGGCGACGTGACCGTGATCACCATGGGTGAACAAGGCGGCAACGAAGCCCTCAAACACTCGCTGGCCATGGGCTGCAATAACGCCGTGCTGGTCTCGGACCCGGCCCTGGCGAGTGCCGACAGCCAGGCCACCGCCCGCGTGCTGGCCGCAGCCATCCAGAAGATCGGGGATGTGGACCTGGTCTTCTTCGGCAAACAGGCCATCGACGGGGACGGCGGGGTGACCGCGGCGCAAACCGCGCGCGTGCTCGGCTGGCCGATCCTGTCGTCCGCGGCTGGAATCGAAGCCACGGACGGGCGGCTCAAAGTCGACCGCAGCATGGAAGAAGGCCGCCAGCAGGTGGAAGCACCCCTGCCCGCGGTGGTCAGCGTCACCAAAGACGTCGGCGAACCGCGCTACCCCTCCTTCATGGGCATCCGCAAGGCCTCGCGGGCCAAAATCCCCACCTGGAGCCTGGCGGATTTGGGCATCGACGCGCCCCGGGCGGTGGTCGCCTGGCCCGAAGTTTCCAACCCCCCGGTCAGGGAGGTGGTGTGCGAGATCATCACCGGCGACAGCCCCGAAGAGATCGCCAACACCCTGGCGGATAAAATTCTGGCGGAGAAGGTGATATGAGCGGCAACGTATACGTTTACATCGACCAATTCAAAGGCCAACCCCTGCCCACCTCCTGGGAGGCTGTGGGAGAGGCCCGCGCGCTGGCCGATCAGCTTGGCGGCAGCGTCACCGCGCTGGTAGCCGGGCAGCACGTTTCAGAGGCGGCCCAGCAGGCCATCCACTACGGCGCGGACCGGGTGCTGGTGGCCGACTCCCCTGTTTTGGCGGATTACCGCGCCGAACCCTACGCCACCGTGGTCGCCAACATGGCGCGGGAGGCCGACATCCTGCTGTTTCCGACCACCACGCGCGGCCGCGAGCTGGCCGCCATGTGCGCCATCGACCTGAACACCGGCGCGATCACCGATGTGACCGCCATCGAGCTGCAAGACGGCCAGATCACGGCGACCAAACCGGTATACGCGGGCAAACTGCTCTCCAAAGTGGTGTGCAACGCGCGGCCCCAGATCGTCACCCTGCGCAGCCGCGCCTTCCCCAAACCCGAAGCCGACGCCTCCCGCTCCGGCGAGATCGTCCCGGTCGAGGTGGGGCTGTCGGAAGACGAGATCGCCACCAAAGTCACCGGTTACGCGGAGGCCGAAGGCGGCGTCAGCCTGACGGACGCGGGCATCATCGTCTCCGGCGGGCGCGGCGTCTCCAACAATCCGAAACTCACCCCACCCGACGGTATGGACGAGAAGGAAGCCGAAATCTGGCGCGCCCGGCAGGGCTTCAAGCTGGTGGGCGAGCTGGCGGAGGTGCTGGGGGCCGCGGTGGGTGCCAGCCGGGCCGCGGTGGATGCCGGGTACATCCCCTACGCGCACCAGGTGGGGCAGACCGGCAAGGTGGTTTCCCCCAATCTGTACATCGCCTGCGGCATCTCGGGCGCCATCCAGCACCAGGCCGGGATGCGCACTAGCAAGGTGATCGTGGCGATCAACAAAGACCCGGACGCGCCGATCTTCAAGCTGGCGCGTTTCGGCGTGGTCGCGGATTTGTACGACATCCTGCCCCCTCTGACACAGGCTTTCAAGGAGCGGTTGGGCAAATAACGCAGAATACCAACGCCCCCAAAACCGCATAACGCCCGGAACGGTCCGGGCGTTTTTCATTGGAGATCATGTATACGACCTGGTAAGCGAGACGGCATCTCGTTTTACACACTCTCGATTTATGGTAATCATTCCCCCAAAAACTTTACGGCCCGAAGGGCTAAAAAAAGCGGTATTTCCCGGTTAGCCAGATTCTCGGCTTTGGCGCGCGGCCCGGTTTTCTTTACCTTGTAGGTGGGAATCTCTTTCATCCTATCCATGTAGAGACCGTTTTCCGCCAGCGTGTTGACATAATCCTGGAGAGGGCGATGGAAGCTGCGGCTTACTCCGGTCTGACCCGGATAAGGTTTCAAGGGAATAGCCAACTGCGTCAGATAACGATCAACCCGTCTGAATTGCAGCTTTCGCCCCTCATCCCATCCCCAACCGCTCTGGCGGGGAATTCTAAAGCACGGGTGCGTCATCAAGATCACCACTCGACCTCCAGGAACGAGCGCCCAGGCGGCGCTTTCCAGCGCCTCATTCAGCGGATCCATATCCTGGATGCTCAACAAAAATACCACCGCATCGAACGATTGCGGCGTAAATTGAGGAATTCCGGAGAGATGAAGGGCGTTTCCGTGGACAAATTTTCCGTGTTCTCGATGATGCTTGCGAGCATATGCAAGCAATTTTTCACTGACGTCGATCCCGGTGTAAATCCCGCCCGCCCGAGAAATGAAAGGCGCCAACACGCCTTGACCAGCCCCCATGTCCAAAACTCGCTCCCCAGCCTGGAGGTGTAACAATTCGAGTACGGCTGGAATGGCAAGTTTGCGATGGTGCTTGCTACCCTCCTTCCCCACCCAGCCATCATACCAGCGCGCCAGCGGGTCCCAGCTTGTCTTCGGGCGCGATTTTTGGGAGCCTCGTTTTGCAGACATAATCTCCGGCTGCGCAGCGCGGCGTGCGAAGCGCCTGGCGCTCTCCCGGTGACATTCCAGTATCTCGGAGGGAACCTGTTGCCTTACACCTCGGACGGTTTCGCCATAGTCGATTCTTGTGTTTGATAATCCGAGGCAGCCTCCTTCCAGAAATCCAGCACAAAGATTGCAAAGATGGTAAGCAAAACACCCACCACGGCAGCTATCAGGGTGTTCAATGTTGTCTTTGGCGAGACGGGATCGGTGGGTACAGAGGCCCGACTGGCTAATTTGACCGTGCTCGTGACCTGATTGGATATTTGAGTCTCTTCGAGTTTCCGGGCCAGTGTAAGGTGAGTATCTTTGGCAATTTGCAGGTTTTCTTCGAGGCGGTCACTGGTGGCCTCGAGGACCTCTATCTGGCGTTGGAGAGCCAGAATCTCTTCATTCAACGGCTCCAGCCCAGAATCGATTTCGTCTATTTTATTTTGTATCGTGTCAGAAAGACTATCTAAATAGGCTGTCATCTGGCGAGCGGTGCGACGGGGTGTCGCGGTTTGGGGGTCCAACTGAAATTGAAGCGGAATCTCATCTACCCCAAAAGCCTTCAGTTGCAACAACAGCAGAGTCAGCTCGCTTTCCAGGGAAACTTCCTGGTTGGCCGGTAGTGTCTTCAGTTGCGTGCGCAACAAGTTCACATCTTGAATGAGTTGTTCGAGCTCGGCTTGCGTTAGCAAAAGATTTTGGTACTCGTCTTCGGCGATCTTCAATTGCGCGTTGTAAACTTTCAACTGGTTTTGGGCTTCGAATTCGGCCAAAGCCTGCTCCGCCTGGGCGCGTTCCGTTACGGCCTGTTCTAATTGATCGATCAGCACCACCGTATTATCCACCCCTTCACCAAAAATTTCGTTCACTTCGATCACAAACAACTCAGCCCATAAGTTGACCAGCTCCGCGGCCATTTCAGGGTCTTGAGAGGCAACGAATAACTGAACAAAGCTGGAGGTGTTATCTGCCTCCACATTGGTCATTGCTTTTAGTCTTTGCAAGGTGAGACCGTTTTTGCCGGTTGCCCCATTATACTGCTGGAGCAGTTCCTCCAACAATTCGTCAGCCGTGGCAAGTTGGGCCAGAGGTTTGAAGAACTTGAGATCCGTCTTTGTTTCTGTTTCGAATCGTGGATCGAAAGTG
>JALUWE010000157.1 GCA_027019845.1 Anaerolineales bacterium
GGTTCTGGCGCAAAAGTAAACGCAAGTTTGTGAAAGTTTGAACTTGATAAAATGAGAGTTTGATGAAAAGCGTTCGAGGAAAAAGGCCGCTGCAACACCGGCAGCGGCCTTTTCGAGGCTGGGTTATGTTGCGGTCACGATGTTGGGAATTACCAGCTTACGTTTACCACGTCGGAGCAGGTGGAGGTACCGGCCTCACAAACCTGGTAGGAAGCCGATCCGCTGCCCTTGCCGAGCGGGCCATCGGTGTAGGCGCCGTCGTTGGGCGTGGTGGCGATCAGGCTGCCGTCCCGGTAAATATCTACGTCGGTCGAGGTCGCCCCGCTCCAGGAGAGATCGGCGTACTTGTTGCCTTTGACCTTGTAGGTGGTGACGCTCAGGGTAATGCTGCTGCCGCCACCCCCTCCGCCGCCATCGGTCTGGATCAGAGTGGGCGTAAAGGTGCTGACGTCCAGGAGCGGTTCCTGGATGCCATCACCGGAGTCGTCTACCCAGTCGAAGTTGCCGGCGTTGATGACCTGATCGTAGAGATTGAAGACATCGGTGGCGTTGTTGGGGTTATTGGTGCTTGCCAGCAGCGCCAGGGCGCCTGCCGCGTGGGGGCTGGCCATGCTGGTACCGCTGATGGTGCCGTACTCGCCCTGTTCGAGGGGGAAGGTGGAGAGGATGCACACACCGGGGGCGGCGATCTGAACGGCATTACCCCAGTTGCTGAAGTCGGCCAGGGTATCGTCTTGATCGGTGCGGCAAGTGGGGCTGCTGTTGCCGCCGGGCGCGCCGTCGAAGTCGGCCAACGCGCTGACGGTGAGCACATTGTCGAAAGCTGCCGGGCTGTAGTTGTTGGCGTCGTCATCATCGTTGCCCGCTGCCACGGCAAAGGCGACGCCTGCATCCACCGCGCCCTGAATGGCATCGTATTCGGCCTGGTTGAAACCACTGCCGCCCAGGCTCATGTTGGCGACTTCGATGGTGTCCGCATTGGCTGCCACCCAATCGATCCCGGCGATGATCCAGGAGCTGAAGCCGCTGCCGCGCGAATCGAGCACTTTGACGGCCCAGATGCGCGCTCCGGGAGCTACGCCGACGACACCCTCACCATTGTCGAGAGCGGCGATTGTGCCAGCCACGTGCGTGCCGTGGTAGTGATCGTCGTCGCCGCCCGCTGTACAACTGCTCTTGAAAGGACTGCCCCCGCTGCAATCTACGCCGCCGACTACGTTCAGGTCGGGATGCTCGAAGTCCACGCCAGTGTCGATTACGGCTACGTCCACGTCTACGCGGAAATCATCCGTGCTGTCGATGTCGATGGCGGTATTCGTGTCCGCGAAGATACGCTGGATGCCGGTGGGAATCGTCTGAACGTCGATACTGCGCACCATGTCTGGCACCACGTAGGCCACACGCGGGTCATTTTGCAAGGCTTTGAGCCGTCCTGCCGGGACGTTGGCCGACATACCTTTCAGCGCGTATTGGTAGACGAAGCCAGCCTGGAGTTGGTATGCTTGCGCGATGTCGGGAACGGCTGCGTTTACGTTGACCGTATCTTTGAAGACGATGATGTAGGCCTCTGTAGGAGGTGCTGCCTGCGAGGGGCCGGAGCCAAGCAGGCCGCCCAGCACCAGCACGAAAAGGATCAGAATAATCGAACGGGCTTTGGTAGACATTGATGTTTTCTCCTGTTTTGAAATTTTGAACGGGTAAATGGGTTCGTTGCTCTTGCTCTTTACTTGTGGGTTGCACCTCCTACGGAAGGGATTTCTGCACATGGCAGGAGTTACGCAGTTCATGCCTGCTGTTGCCTGTGTCATTCGACCGGGGACGGGGGGCGGATGACGGGGGCGGATGACCGGGGACCGGGGACGGTTGTTCGGAGTGTGGTTATTGGCAACTGGCAGCGGTTGGTCGCGACCAACCGCTGCTGCGGGGGAATGGTCTCAATCCCCTTGTTCGGGGCGTGGTTATTGGTGGTCGGGGCGACCGGCCGGTCGCCCCGATGGTCGCTGCGCTCTCTCAGAATGACAAGAGGGGCGTGTGTCATTTTTAGAGACAGAGCCGGCCAGATTAATAGGAGATGAGCATGAAAATTATATGGCCTGCTCCCTGGACCGCAACGTAGGTTTGCATAGATTTTCGTCAAGTTTGCCACCGTGCTTGACAGGAAAGATTTTCTTTGTATACTGTAAGAAGTTGGACGTCCAATCTCTACCCTGCACCCCCTCCCGCATGAACCGATGACGATCAACACCAGCACGCGGCTGCGCCAGGTCAAAACCTATTTGCTGAACTACATCAACCAGAATCGCCTCCAGCGTAACGATCAGTTGCCCTCCGAGGCCGCAATGGCAAAGATGCTGGGGGTCAGCCGGAACACGCTGCGCGAGGCGTACATCTCCCTGGAGAACGAAGGGATCATCGTCCGGCGGCACGGGATCGGCACGTTTGTGGCCCACTCGCCGGTCATCCGCGATTCGCTCAACGAGTTTTCCCCCTTTGCCCAGATCATTCAAGAGGGCGGTTACACCCCCACATTTCACACGCTGGCAACGGAAAATGTCTCCCCTCCGCCGGACGTGCGCGAGGTGTTGGGGGTATCGGCATCGGACACTGTGCCACACATCAAGCGTCTGGTACGCGCCGATCAACGCCCGGTAATTTATGTGGATGACTATATCGCGCCCTTTGTGGACATGACCAAGACAGACTGGGACACATTCGATGGCAGCATGGTGCACTTTATCGCCACATCACTCGAAACGCCGCTGCACCAGATTCAATCCAACATCCGGGCCGCGGCGCTTGATGCAGAAATTGCACAATATCTTGAACTGGCAGCAGGAACGCCGATTCTCAGCGTGCGCTCTACCATCTACACGGTGGATAACCGCCCGGCGATGTACAGCAAAATCTGCTTCAATTCAGATATTGTGGAGTTGAACATCGTGCGAATGCTCCGCACGACATAGACATCGTTTTTCGGTTTCTTGCTACAAAAAGGAGAGTAAAAGATGCGCACCTTCAAAGTCTTTCTCATCGTGTTGGCTTTCTTGCTGGCCGGCGTGTTGGCAGCTTGCCGGGCGGCGCCCCCTGCTGAACCGGCAGGCCAGGAAGAGTCCGCCCCCGCGGAGGAGGCCGCTCCGGCGGAAGAGGCTGCCCCGGCAGAGGAAGCCGCCCCGGCGGAGGAAGCTGCCCCCGAGGAGGCTGCTCCC
>JALUWE010000158.1 GCA_027019845.1 Anaerolineales bacterium
ATACCCAATATCCAATACCCAATTCACCATCGACCATGAACCCTCTCTCCCCCCCCACCCGTACCCTCCTCGGCCCCGGCCCCAGCATGGTACACCCCCGCGTGCTGGCCGCCCTGGCCATGCCCACCGTCGGGCACCTCGACCCCTACTTCCAGCAGGTGATGGACGACGTCAAACAACTGCTGCGCGACGCCTTCCGCACCCGGAACGACTTCACCATCCCGGTCTCCGGCACCGGCAGCGCGGGCATGGAGGCCGCGCTGTGCAACTTCATCGAACCCGGCGACAACGTGCTGATTTGCGTCAAAGGTTACTTTGGTGAACGTCTGTACGACATGGCCTGCCGCTACACCCCCAACGTAGACCGCCTCGAACGCCCGTGGGGCGAGGCCTTCGACCCGGACGAAGTGGCCGCCGCGCTGAAAGCCAAAGCCTACAAACTGGTCGCCATCGTGCATTGCGAGACCTCCACCGGCATCCTCCAGCCGGGCATCGAGCAGATCGCGGCAGCCGCCCACGACAACGGGGCGCTCCTGGTGCTCGACACCGTGGCCTCCTGGCCCGGCGTGCCCGTCGAAGTGGACGCCTGGGGTGTAGACGTGACCTACGCGGGTTCGCAAAAGTGCCTCTCCGCGCCCCCCGGCCTGGCCCCGATCACCCTCAGCCGTCGCGCCCGCGAAACGCTGCGCAACCGTAAAACCAAAGTCGCCAACTGGTATCTCGACCTGAGCGCGCTGGAAGCCTACTGGGGCAGCGGCAAACGCACCTACCACCACACCGCACCGGTCAACATGATCTACGCGCTGCGCGAAGCCTTGATCCTGGTGCAGGAAGAGGGGTTGGACAACCTCCACGCCCGGCACCGCAACGTGGCCGAGATGCTCTGGGAGGGGCTGGAAGCCCTGGGGCTGCCCCCCCGCGCCCCGATCGGGCTGCGCTCTCCCACCCTGACCACCCCCCGCCTCCCCGAAGGTATGGACGAGGCCGCGCTCCGCCAGCGCCTGCTGCACGAGTACAACATCGAAATCGCGGGCGGCTTCGGCCCCCTGGCCGGGCAAATCTGGCGCATTGGCCTGATGGGGCACAGCGCGCGCAAAGAAAACGTCACCCTGCTGCTGGCCGCGTTGCGGGAGTTGCAGGCTGGCAGTTGATCACGAATGACGCAGTTCGCTTCACCTGGCACATGGAGCCTATCCAAAATGGACGAGTTGAGTGCCCAGACACGTGCTGAAATCAAAGCGATTGTGGATGGACTGGCACCGATTGATAAAACGCAAATCCAGTTGTTAGCTCGTCTTTCACCCGCTGGGCGGCTGATGGCAAATATTCGCGCTCAGCGTTTTGTGAAGGCAGGTCTTCGAGGGGCTTTTCGCAAGCGATTTCCAGAACTTTCCCAATCCGAGTTGAACATGAAGGTTTTGGCTTATCTCACCCCTGTTCGGATCGAAAAATGAGCGAAATGGCTTTCTATTTTCGGATTGTGCAGGCGCTCGAGGAAATCGAGGCTCCCTACATGATCGTCGGTGCTTTTGCGGCAACCACCTTTGGCCTTTATCGGGCAACGTATGATGTAGATATTCTTGTCGATCTCCGTGATGAGGACTTCGAAGCTCTTTCAGAGAAATTTCCCTTGCCCCGGTATTATGCCGATCCGGAAATGATGCGGAACGCGACCAGGAGGGGAATGATGTTCAATATCATCGATACTTCTATGGGAGTGAAAGCCGACCTTGTTCCCATGACGCGCGAACCGGGCTACCGGAAAGCATTCGAGCGGCGGATTCGTCGAACCTTCGAAGACGATGAGGGAAACAGTTTTCAGGCCTGGTGTGCCCAACCCACTGACATCATCATCGGTAAATTGAAGGCCTGGGCGGAAGGCCGATCGAATAAGCACCCTGAAGATATTCATGCAATGTTATATTTCATCCTGAGTGGCTTGACGGACGAACCGATAGACCTGACCGAAATTGAAATTGAAGCTGCTCGAATAGGAGTTGAAACTTTGCAATTATGGCGAGACACCCTCGCTCGTACTGAACGGGAAATCCAAGAGAGTAACGAGAAATAGATTCGCAACGCTAAAACTCTGGCTGGGTCCCGGAGAACTCGCCAGACAGGCCGTCCAGGAACAAAAGCAATAAACCCGAACCCCCAACCTTCGACCTGCGACCCAGACACCTTACACGGAGCAACACATGACCGATCCCCACACCCTCACCTCCCTCACCCGCACCCTCGTCGATGTCGCCATGGGCCGCGCGCCCGCCGATCTGGTCATCCGTAACGGCCAGTGGGTGTGCGTACAGTCCGGCGAAATCATCCCCAACACCGACATCGCGGTCAAAGGCCAGCGCATCGCCTATGTGGGCCCGGACGCCTCCCACACCATCGACGAGCACACCGAAATCGTGGACGCGGACGGCCAGTACCTGGTGCCCGGCCTGCTGGACGGCCACATGCACATCGAATCCGGCCAGGTCACGGTCACGGAATTCGTGCGCGCCGTCATCCCGCACGGCACCACCGGCATGTTCGTGGACCCGCACGAGATCGCCAACGTGTTCGGCCTCAAGGGCGTCAAACTGATGGTAGACGAGGCCGCGGAACAGCCCATCCATGTCTGGGTGCAGATGCCTTCCTGCGTGCCCTCCGCGCCCGGGTTGGAAACGCCCGGCGCCTCCATCGGCCCCGAAGAAGTGGCCGAGGCCATGCGCTGGCCCGGCATCATCGGCCTGGGCGAGATGATGAACTTCCCCGGTGTGTTCATGAGCGACGAGAAGATGCACGCGGAAATGGCCGCCACGCGCGCCGCGGGTAAAGTGATCGGCGGGCACTACGCCGCGGCCGACCTGGGCCTGCCCTTCCACGGCTACGTCGCCGGCGGCCCGGAGGACGACCACGAGGGCACCCGGCTGGAAGACGCCATCGCGCGCGTCCGCCAGGGCATGAAGGCCATGCTGCGCCTGGGATCGGCCTGGCACGACGTGGCCGCGCAGATCAAGGCGGTCACCGAACGCGGCCTCGACCCGCGGCATTTCATCCTGTGTACCGACGATTCGCACGCCGAAACCCTGGTCAACGACGGGCACATGAACCGGGTGGTGCGCCACGCCATCGAGCAGGGGCTGAACCCGATCACCGCCATCCAGATGGCCACGCTGAACACCGCCGAACATTTCGGGGTGGCGCGCGATGTGG
>JALUWE010000159.1 GCA_027019845.1 Anaerolineales bacterium
GATTTGCGCGCCCAGACCGGCGAAGGTTTCGATGGCCTGGCGTACCGCGCCCTCTACCTCCGGCTGGATGCCCTCGATGAAATACTCTTCGGGAACGCCGATGCGCAGCCCGGCCACAGAGGCGCCCTCCAGATCGATGGCGGGGAGCGCGCGATCGCTGCTGGTGGCGTCCAGCGGATCGTGTCCGGCCATGGCAATGAACACCCGTGCGGCGTCCGCGGCAGAACGCGCCAGTACGCCCACGCAATCCAGGGAAGAGCCGTAGGCCACCAGCCCGTAACGCGAGACGCGGCCGTAGGTGGGTTTCAGACCGGTTACGCCGCAGAAGGAGGCCGGTTGGCGCACGCTGCCGCCGGTATCCGTGCCCAGCGCGACCGGCACCATGCGAGCCGCCACCGCGGCCGCGGACCCGCCGCTGGACCCGCCCGGGACGCGGGAGGTGTCCCACGGGTTGCGGGTCACGCCGTAGGCCGAGTTTTCGGTGGACGATCCCATGGCGAATTCGTCGGTGTTGGTTTTGCCGAGGATCACCATCCCGGCCTGTTTCAGCCGCGCCACCGCGGTGGCGTCGAAGGGGGGGAGGAAGCCCTCCAGGATGCGCGAGCCGCAGGTGCAGGGCATGTCGCGCACGGCCAGCACGTCCTTGACGGCCAGGGGGATGCCGGTCAGGGGGTGTGCCGCTTCCCCGTTTTGGCGCGCCGCGGCCAGCGCCCGGTCGGCCTGGTCGGCTTGTGCCAGGGCCGTCTCCGGGTCGAGGTGCAGGAAGGCGTGGATGTCCCCGTCCAGCGTCTGAATGCGTTCCAGGCAGGCGGTGGTGAGTTCCCGGCTGGAGAGTTCGCCGGATTGGAGCAGGGGGATGAGGTGGGGGAGGTTGAGTTTCAAGCTTGTTCTGAGAGTAGCTGAAGGGGTTGGGTAATTGGGTAATTGAGTAATTGAGTAATTGGGTAATTACATCCTGAGCGGAAGGCGAACGGAGTGAGCCTGAAGTCGAAGGATGGGTAATTGGGTAATTACGCCTTACGAGCTGTTGGTTCCGCGCTGCGGCAACCCATCGCTACCCGCCAACATCCAGGATCGGAGGGACTTTGAATTGGTCGGCTTCGGTGTCGGGGGCGGTGCGCAGCAGGGTTGTGGTATCCAGGCCGGGGCGGGGTTCGTCGTCTCGCAACACCGAGCGGGGTGGCAAAACGCTGGAAGTCGGCGGGATGCCGGAGGTGTCCAGCGCTTGCAGTTGGGCGAAATGGTCGAGCACCGCGGAAAGCTGGCGGCGGTAGGTTTCGATCTCTTCGTCGCTCAGTTTCAGCCGTGCCAGGTGGGCGATGTGGGTGACTTGTTCGAGAGTGAGCATGGCAGGTGTGGGGGCGGTGTGTTACGTGTCGGGCGTTTACGTGCGGTGTGTTTTCCTGGACATGGATTGGCAGGGTTTTCAGGATTGCGTGTTGGGGTTCCGGGTGGTCAGCGCTATCCGAGATGCAACGCCTCAAAGGAATGCCGGAAACGCGCGGATGTGGCGCTGAACGCTTGAACAATTCTTATATCACAAAAATGGGAATCGGGGTGTTCCAAAAGACGATGGCTTTATCGCTGTTGTTTCGATTTTATTTCCAGCATTGCCCCCAGAAGCAGGGCTGCCAGCAGCAGGTCGATCAACAGTATCCAGATCATGGACTGCGGCCCAACGCCCTCGAAAAACTGGCCGATTAGCCAGGGCAGTGACATTCCCCCCAGGTTGGCGCCCAGGAAAAAGTAGCCGGTTATGCGTCCGGTGAGTGGCACCCATTTTGCGGCCAGCGACAACATGGTGGGAAATATGGCAGCAATCGACATGCCAAAACCGAGCGCGCCCACCCACAACGCGAGACGGCTTTCGGGCCAGATCAAAAAGAAAGCCAGGCTCCCCAACGCGCCGAAGAGGTTGAGAAACAGGATGGTGGCCGGGCGCAGCCGCACAGCCGCGGGGATGGAAAGCAGCCGGGAAAAGGCGAAAGCTGCCCAAAACGCCGAAGTGATGTATGCCGCAATGGATTCCCGCATCACCCCGCTCTCCAGCGCATAGGAGAAAATCCATCCCCCAAAACCGACCTCCGCACCCACATACAAGACGAAAAAGAGCACTATCAGCCACACAAGCCGGTGATCCAGTGACGGCGGGGCTGCGCGGCTGGTATGCGCGGGGGGGCGCGGGCCGGGTAATCGGAGCAGCCACAGAGCGAGCAGGATGATCAACAGCGCGATCAGCCAGTAGGCCGCGGCAGTGCCGCCGGTGATGACCACCATTTGTGCCACAACGATTGGCGCCAGAAAAGCACCCACCCCAAAGAAAAAGTGCAGCCCGTTCATGAGGGGGCCAACTCGTTTGCCGTGTATCCAGACTAACAAAGTGTTTCCGCCCACGTCCAGCATCCCCTGACCGAGGCCGATCAGCAAAAGGGTAAACGCCAACACCCCCAGCAACGGGACGAGAGGCACGACCGTCATGCCCGCGGCCATGAAAACGAGTGCAACCGCCATTAAGGGGTGAGCTGGCAAACGGTCGTACAACCGCCCTCCCCCAAAGGCCCCCAACAGATAGCCCAGGGAGCGTGCAGTGAACAGAAGACTGATCTGATCAAGTTGTGTGCCGGTTTGGGAGGCCAATTCCGGCAGCGTGGGGCCTAGAGAGGCGCCTACCAGTCCCAACGCGATATAGGCGAGAAAATAAAATCCTGTAACGGACAAAGAACCATTGATGAGACGGCGAAGTGTTCCGGATTGGGTTTGCATTTGCCCCCATGTTAATCGAAAAAGGTTGCTCTAAACTATCAGATGCGTTTTGGATTCGTAGCGGTTGTAGAACGAACCATGAGTACTTCGCCATGCCCTTCCGCGAGGGTGACAATGCCCCGCCGTCTCGCTACCCCCGCTGCCCACCGAACACGAGCATTGGCGTAAGTTCTGTCAGAATGACCCGCACCCCCTGTCATTCTGAGGGAGCGCAGCGACCGAAGAATCTGGAGCGCAGCGACCGAAGAATCTGGAGCGCAGTGCCCGAAGAATCCGGAGCGCAGCGACCGTCGGGGCGACCGGCCGGTCGCCCCGACCACCAATAACCACGCGCCGAACAACCGTCTCTCGTCCCCGGTCGTCCGTCTCCTCTCCCCCCATCGCAAGCGAGATTCTTCGCTCCCGTTGGTCGCTCAGAATGACG
>JALUWE010000160.1 GCA_027019845.1 Anaerolineales bacterium
ACCGACCCGGGCCGGGCCGCGTACACGGTCTGGTAGCGGCTGGGATCGCGCAGGGGGGTGTGGATGTAGGGCGGCAGGGGGGTGTGCCCGATCCGCTCCAGGTGCGGGGTCAACGGCTCGTCGAAGTGGATCACGCGCCGCGGTCCCTCCAGCACCGCGATCACCTCCCCTCGCGGGCCGGAGTCGATCTCCAGCCGCCTCCCGGCCACCATCCCCTTCCCCCTGACCATCGCCTCCCAGGTGCGTTCGGACTGCCGGCGTAACAGCAGCACCTCGATGCGGCCGCCGGTCGGAATTTTGCGCCCGTACAGCCGCGCCGGAAGAACACGCGTCTCGTTCAGCACCAGCAGATCGCCGGGCCGCAAAAAACGACCGATCTCACGAAAAGTGGTGTGCGTGATCGCGCCTGTCTGGCGGTCCAACACCAACAGGCGGGAAGCATCGCGCGGCTCCACGGGTGTTTGGGCGATGAATTCAGAAGGCAGATCGTAATCGAAATCCGCGGTTTTCAAGGTATTAGCGGTTGAGAAAACGGATCAGGATGTTCAGCACAATCGTGAGCAAAATCGAGAGCACGATGGAGGTGACGATAGGGAACGCGAAGGTGAAATTGCCGCGCTTGATCACGATGTCCCCTGGCAGCCGTCCCAGCGGGATGCCCAGCCGCCCGATCAGATACAGCCCCCCGCCGATGACGAGAAATACCGCGCCGGTGATGAGAAAAAAGCGAGCGATGGAGAAGATGTTCATGGGAGTTCGAGTTGTGAGTTTAGGTTTTGAGTTGGGAGACGGGTAATTGGGTAAGTGGGTAATTGGGTAATTCGAGAGTAGAGATTCGAGAGATTGCGCTGATTTACGCTTTCCATCCTTCGACTACGAGCGGCTGCGCCGCCCTCCGCTCAGGATGCCATTCACCATTCACCATTCACAATTCACAATTCACCATTCACCATCCTTCGACTTCATGCTCGCTCTGCTTCGCCCTCCGCTTCAGGATGCAAAATCCCTATCCCCAATCCCTATCCTCTATCTCCACTCCCATCCTTCGACTTCAGGCTCACTCCGCTTCAGGATGCAATTCACCATTCACAATTAACCGTTCACAATTCACAATTCACAACCAACCTACAACAACCTCCGCTGGCCGTCTTGGGGCGGCTCCAGCCCCAGGTGGCGGTAGGCCCGTGCGGTGGCTACCCGGCCTTGCGAGGTGCGTTCCAAAAAACCGAGTTGCAGCAAATAGGGTTCGACCACGTCCATGATGGTGTCGCGCTCCTCGCTGACGGAGGCGGCGATGGTGCTCAACCCCACCGGGCCGCCGTTGTATTTTTCGATGATGGTGCGCAGCACGCGGCGGTCCATATCGTCCAGCCCGAGCGCGTCCACGTTCAGCAAGTCCAGGGCCTGGCCTGCGGTCTGGCGGGTGATCCGGCCGTCTGAGCGCACCTGCGCGTAATCGCGCACCCGGCGCAGCAGGCGCAAGGCCACGCGCGGGGTGCCGCGCGCCCGCCGGGCGATCTCGGCCACCCCGTCCGGGTGCGCGGGCACCTCCAGCATCCGCGCGGCGCGCTCGACGATGGCCTGCATGGCCTCCTGCTGGTAGTAATCCAGCCGGTAGACCGCGCCAAAACGTGCCCGCAGCGGCGCGGTGACCAGCGCCAGCCGGGTGGTGGCTCCGATCACGGTGAAGCGTGGCAGCTTCAAACGGATGGAGCGCGCCGATGGGCCTTTGCCGATCACGATGTCCAGCGCGAAATCCTCCATCGCGGGATAGAGCACTTCTTCCACCGCGCGGCCCAGGCGGTGCACCTCGTCGATGAACAGGATGTCGCCGGCCCGCAGATTGGTCAGAATGGCAGCCAGATCACCCTGCCGTTCGATCACCGGCCCGGCAGTCACCTTGATGTTGACGCTCATCTCGTTGGCCAGCACGTGCGCCAGAGTGGTCTTGCCCAGCCCGGGCGGACCGTAGAAGAGCACGTGATCGAGCGGCTCGCCGCGCTGGCGGGCTGCCTGCACCAGAATTTGCAAATTCTCCTTGATTTGCTCCTGCCCGATCAATTCGGCCAGATTCTTGGGGCGCAGCGCGTAATCCAGCCGGTCACCGGGTTTGGCCTCCGGGTTTACCAGGCGGTCTTGGGGTTCGTCCATAAGAAGGATTATAATGCGGAATGCGCGCAGCGTACAATGTTAAAGGTTGTGTGCCATCCTGACAGTACTTACGCAGTTGAGACCTCACAGGTCTACTACCACACGATGCAGGAAGATTTTACCCAAAATAGATTGCATCCGGGCATCTCCATGCGCTTTGAGACCTGTGAGGTCCGGGTGCGGCTTTTCAAGTGCGTAAGTCCTAATTCTGGGCGATCAGTTATGTCATTCTGAGCGGCAGCGAAGAATCTCGGCAATGGTGGGGGAGATTCTTCGGGCACTGCGTGCCCTCAGAATGACGGGGGACGGATGGCCGGGGACCGGGGACGGTGCGTGGTTATTGGTGGTCGGGGCGACCGGCTGGTCGCTGCGTTCCGGATTCTTCGGGCACTGCGTGCCCTCAGAATGACATAAAGTGGCTGGTTTCGAAAATATTTGAAGATCGAGCATAAGGGCCAATTAACCGTTTACAATTCACCATTCCCAATACCCCTCCTTCGACTACGAGCGAACGGCGTTCATCCGAACTTTATTCGACCTCCGCTCAGGATGCAATTACCCAATTACCCAATTACCCAATTACCTAATTACCCAATTACCCAATTACCCAATTACCCAATTTTACCCATCCCCCTCCCTATCCCCCCTCCCTATCCCCACTCCCTATCCCCACTCCCTATCCCTATCCCCACTCCCCACTCCCCGATTCACAACCTTCAACCCGACATGATCGCCCGCCTGTACGCCAAAGAGACCAAAGAAACCCTGTGGAGCCTGGCCACGAAGGGGCTGGCCGCGGTGTTGTTTGTGGCCCTCAACGCCTACCTGGCGCGGGCGCTGGGGGTGGAGTTGTTCGGGGTGTGGTCGTTTTTGCTCTCGAATCTGACCATTGTGTTCTTGCTGTCATATTTGGGGCTGAACAACGCGACGCGCGCCTTCGTGGCGCGTTACAACGGTTCGCGCCAGTTGGCCGCGGTGCTGCGCGCCTCGCTGTCACTGCGTCTGGCAATCAGCGCGGGGTTTACCACCGCG
>JALUWE010000161.1 GCA_027019845.1 Anaerolineales bacterium
TGCCGAAGTGCTTGCACTGAGCTTGCCGAAGTGCCTGCACTGAGCTTGCCGAAGTGCCTGCACTGAGCTTGCCGAAGTGCCTGCACTGAGCTTGCCGAAGTGCCTGCACTGAGCTTGCCGAAGTGCTCCTCGCAGTAGTTACAAAGGCCGATGGTTTTTCGCCTGATTGTCGGGTAGAGAGCTTGCATAAAAATTCTACCACGCGGCGGGTCAGGATTCAATCGAGAAGGAGGATGTCGTGGGAAGTGGGGCGCGCAGGGGGACTGTGTGTATAATTATCACACACTTGATTCTCACACGCGCCCGATGTTTCACGTGAAACGCTTTCGCCCGTGCGCAGGGCAACAAAGAGACAAAACCTGTGGATATCCTTGTTCGTTTTCTCAACCCGCTTTTGATGATCTTTCTCGGCCTCGGCCTGGGCGTGTTTTTCCACAAGCGATTTGGCAGCGATTGGAGGCTGTATGCTGTCGGCGCGGCAACATTTGTGGGTTCGCAAGTGCTTCACATCCCATTCAACGCCTTCGTGTTGTCGCCGGCCCTCGGTGGTATGGGCTTTTCTCTATCCGATGCCGAACCCCCTGCACTTTTGGTAATCGCAGCAGCCTTTGGCCTTTCCGCCGGTATCTTCGAGGAAACCGCCCGTCTGCTCGTCTACCGTTTATGGCTCAAGCAGGCCCGCTCCTGGCGTCTCGCGCTCATGTTCGGCGCAGGACATGGGGGCGCGGAAGCCATCATCACCGGGGCAATTACCCTGATCACCGTCATCCAAATCATCGCGCTGCGCGGCACGGATTTGAACGCCGTATTGCCGGCCGAGCAGCTCGAGCTCGCCAGAGCGCAAATCGAAGCGTTTTGGGCTTTGCCGTGGTATGCCGTGCTGCTGGGCGCGTTCGAGCGCGCGGTCGCGCTCAGCTTTCATCTGTCCGCAGCCGTGCTGGTGTTACAAGTCTACAAACGCCGCAGCCTGATGTGGTACGGCCTGGCAGTGGGTTGGCACACCCTGCTCAACGCGGCAGCGGTGTTCGCCTCCCAGCGGTGGGGGCTTTACGCCACGGAAGGTATCCTGGTGTTTTTCGCACTGGGCAGCATCTGGATCGTGTTTGCGCTGCGAGAGGAGGGAATACGGGACGAAAACCCACCACCTCCGCCGCAGCCCCCGCCCCTCCGCCTGTCACAAATCGAACTCTCCCGCGAGGCACTCGAGGAAAGCCGCTATGACTGAAACACAAAGCGCGATCTCGGCGAAAGCGTTAACGCGGAAATTCGATGCTTTCACCGCAGTCGAGCAGCTCACTTTCTCCGTGTCCGTTGGCGAGGTGTTCGGGCTGCTCGGCCCGAACGGGGCCGGAAAGACCACCACCATCCGGATGCTCAGCGCGTTGATCGCGCCCACCGCGGGGACAGCCTGGGTGGGCGGGTACCAAATCGGCAAAGCAGACCAGCAAATCCGGCGCAATGTGGGTGTGCTGACGGAAACCCCAGGCCTTTACGACGCCCTCAGCGCCGAACAAAATCTGGCTTTCTACGGCAAAATGTATGAAGTCTCGAACCTGAGCGCACAGGTGGAGCGGTATCTACGTATGCTCGGCCTGTGGGAGCGCAGATATGAGCCGGTCAGCACGTTTTCCAAAGGGATGCGGCAAAAGCTGGCTATCGCCCGCGCGCTGCTGCACGAACCCAAAATACTCTTCCTGGACGAACCCACCGCCGGGCTTGACCCGGAGATGGCGCATCTGATCCGCAATTTCATTACCGAATTGCGCAACCAGGGACATACCATCGTGCTCTGCACCCACAACCTGAACGAGGCCGATCGGTTGTGCGACCGCATCGCGGTGCTCAAAACACGGCTGCTGGCGCTGGACACGCCCCAAGCCTTGCGCCAAACATTGTACGGCCGCGCGGTGGTGTTTCACCTGGGACAGCAGGCACAATCATTCCACCCGCTGGTAGAAAACCTGCCTTTTGTGCAAAAGGTGACCGCCACCGAGAACAAACTGGTCGTCCGGTTGGAAAACCCTGAAGAAAGAAACCCGGAAATCGTGCGCTGCCTGGTTGGCGCTGGCGCAGACATTCAATTCGTCGGCGAATTGCGCCACACGCTGGAAGACGTGTACCTGCAACTGATGAAAACCGGCAAGGAAGCCGAACATGAATAAGATCAAAACGCTGATCACAAAAGAATGGGCGGAGGTGTTCAAAAACCGCTTTGTGATTTTTGCGGTGGCATTCCTGCCCTTGTTGTTTACCGCCATTCCCGTCACCATCCTGTACTTATTGAGCACTTCCGAAGATGTAAGTGAATTTTCCCTGGGTGATTTTGTACCGGAGTTTGCGCAGCTATGTGCCGGGCTGAGCGAGCTGGGGTGCAATCAATTCATCATCATGCTCCAATTCATGCCGCTCTTTCTGATGCTGCCTGTCATTCTGCCGATCACCATCGCGGCCCACAGCATCGTGGGCGAAAAAACAGCCCGCACCCTCGAACCGCTTTTGGCGACTCCGATCACCACGGTTGAGTTGCTGGCCGGCAAGGGGTTGGCCGCCGCTCTCCCGGCGATTTTCGCGTCCTGGCTCAGCTACATCCTCTACATAATCGCAGTCAACCTGCTGAAACTCGAAGCAGCCATCGTCGCCTGGTTGTTCAACCCGCTTTGGCTGATCGCCATTTTTGTCGTAGGGCCGTTGTTGTCGCTGGCCGCGGTCAGCCTGGCGGTCATGATCTCCTCCCGTACCAGCGACCCCCGGGTGGCCGAGCAAATTTCGGGACTACTCGTCCTGCCGCTTGTAGGGCTGATTATCGCCCAATCCGTCGGGGTCATTTTCATCAACGCAACGTTGATCTTGTGGGTTGCGGGGGTGCTGGCTGTTTTGGACGTTGGGCTGCTGGCTTTTGCCGCGCAATTGTTCCAACGCGAGACCATCCTAACGCGCTGGAAGTAGTAAGGAGGAACGATGAAACGGCTCGTCTCCATGCTTTTGTTCGCCATATTCCTCACCGTTCCCTTTGCTGCATTCGCCCAGGAGGCCACGCTGACATTGAAATTAAAACGGGACTGGGGTTATGGAGGCCTCGACGGGCAAATACAAGGCACGTTTTCGCTGCACGCCACGGGCCCAGAGAACCTCGTCGAGGTCAGATTTTTACTGGATGGCGGCGTGGTCAACATAGACACC
>JALUWE010000162.1 GCA_027019845.1 Anaerolineales bacterium
CGGGCGCTACCTGGGCGTGGAGCTGCTCACCATTCAGTTTGTGGATTACGCCCGCCCGCGGCCGATGACGCCAGCCGAGCGGGAGGCGTTGTTGCGCGCCGTGTTCGCGGCCAGCGGGTGGTAGGGGGGGATATTGGTAATTGGGTAATTGGGTAATTGGGTATTGGGTAATTGGGTAATTGGGTAATTGCATCCTGAGCTAGGCCGAGTTTGACGAATGAGACCAATCAGACAAATCAGACAAATCAGACCAGTCAGACTCGTTAGACCAATCAGACAACTTGATGGTACACTACGCCGCGTAAAAACAGACGAATTGGAGGAGCTTTCGACCCATGAGCATCAAACCCGATCACTGGATTCGCAAGATGGCGGAGGAATACGGTATGATCGAGCCGTTCGAGCCGGGGCAGGTGCGCGACGGCGTGATCTCGTATGGCGTATCTTCCTATGGCTACGACATCCGCGTGGCCGATGAGTTCAAGATTTTCACCAATGTGTATTCCGCGGTGGTGGACCCTAAAAATTTCGATACCAAATCGATGGTGGATTTCAAGGGCGAGGTGTGCATCATCCCGCCTAATTCGTTCGCGCTGGCGCGCACGGTGGAGTATTTTCGCATCCCGCGCAATGTGCTTACGATCTGTGTGGGCAAGAGCACGTATGCGCGCTGCGGCATCATCGTCAACGTCACCCCCTTCGAGCCGGAGTGGGAGGGGTTTGTGACCCTGGAAATTTCCAACACCACCCCGCTTCCGGCCAAAATCTACGCCAATGAGGGCATCGCGCAGGTGCTGTTCTTCGAGGCCGACGAAGAGTGCCAGGTCTCGTATGCGGACAAGAAAGGCAAGTACCAGGGACAGCGCTCCATCGTGTTGCCGAAGTTGTGATTTCTTTGGAACGTGGGAACGTGCGTTATCAGGTCAAACCGAGCACTTTCTCTACTTCACCGCAAGGAGTACGAATATGCAAATTTTCGCCGACCCGCAAAACTGGATCGCTCTCCTGACGCTCACCGCGCTGGAGATCGTCTTGGGCATCGACAACATCATTTTCATCTCCATTCTGGCCGGGAAACTGCCCCAGGAACAGCAAGCCCGCGCCCAGCAGTTGGGGTTGTTGATGGCGATGGGCACGCGCATCCTTTTGCTGCTCTCTCTGGCCTGGTTGATCCGGCTGACCGAGCCGCTCTTTCACGTGGGAGAGATTGAAATCACCGGCAAGGGCGTCATTTTGATCGTGGGGGGCTTGTTCCTGCTGGGGAAGAGCACTTTCGAGATCCACGAAAAGTTGGAAGGAGAGGAGGGACGCGCCTCTGCCAAGGTCAAAGGCCAGCTTACCAGTGTGGTCATTCAAATCATGTTGTTGGATATTGTTTTTTCGCTGGATTCGGTCATTACCGCGGTGGGGATGGCGGATGAGATTCTGATTATGATCATCGCGGTGATCGTTGCGGTGGGGATCATGATGTTTGCGGCTGCGCCGATCAGCAACTTCGTCAACGAACATCCGACATTGAAAATCCTGGCCTTGAGCTTTTTGTTGTTGATCGGCTTCTCTCTGGTGGCAGAAGGGTTGGAGGTCAGTATCCCCAAAGGATACATTTACTTCGCGATGGGATTTTCGGTGTTTGTGGAAATCCTGAATTTGAAATTCAGGGGCAAGGCAGAAGAGCCTGTCAAGCTGCGCGCCCCCTACGCGGACGTACACGACAAAATGCTTTTTCCCCCGTCTCCCCCGCTCGAAACCGAAAAGTAACTTCTCAGGCCACGCGGCGGGAAGACGGCGCTTCACCGGCTTTCACGGGTCAGAGGGGCTGGCTCGGAAGCGGGTGCTGTGCGGGCTTTCAACCGGATGGTAAAAGTGCTTCCCTCCCCCAATTGGCTCTCTGCCGTGATCTTCCCCCCGTGCTGCTCGATCACCTGATGGGCAATCGAAAGGCCAAGCCCCAATCCGCCAAACAGGTGCCCCCCGATGCGCTCCATGTGAAAGAAGCGGTCGAACAGGCGGGGCATGGCCTCGGGCGGGATACCCACCCCGCGGTCCTTGACCTGGATCACGGCCTCGCCATTTTCTGCGAACACGGATACGGTCACATCCCCTCCGTCGGGGCTGAACTTGATGGCGTTGTCCAATATGGCTCTGAAAGCGCGTTCCAAACTTTCCTGATCGCCCATCACCTCCGGTAAGGGGGCGGATTTTTTGAGTGTGATCACCACACCCTGTGCCTCCGCCTCGGAACGACTCGCCTCCACGATCTCTTCTACCAGCGTGCCGGGGTCCAACGGTTTGGCCGCCTGAAAAATCAAATCCATCTCTTGTAAGAACAGAATGTCGTTCACCAGGGAGACGATTTTTTGAACATTACCGGCCACCTTCTCGAGGGCTGCCTCCCGTGCAGGGCCTTTGAGCGCGCCGGTCTGGATCATCTGCAAAAAGCCGTTCGCGGCTGTCAACGGTGTGCGTAATTCATGTGCCACCGAGGTCAAGAACTCGCGGCGGGCGAAATCCATTTCGGCCAGACGCTGGTAGGCCGCGGCCAGCTCCCCCGCTTTGATGCGCAAATCCTCGATGGCCATCTCGTCGTTCTCTTGCAGCCGACGGCTGACCTCGCGCACCATCGCCAGCGATACACTGGTGCTGCGCTTGAGCAAACGGTCGAAATCGGATTTGTGGATTTCCAAAACAGTGGTGGGCTGGATGGTGATTACCGTCGCGGTTCGTGGCGCGTCATGGATGAGGGCATACTCTCCGAAAAAGTCGCCCGGTCCCAGGGGTTTCAATATTCGGACTTCACTTTCGTTGATCACTTTCCGTACCTGAACCATGCCCTCGAGAACAATGTAGAATGTTGACTCGGTTTCCCCCTCCCGGCAAAGCACCGTTGCCTGCGGGTAACTGCGCACCTCGCCAATGGCAATCAACTCTTTTGCTTCTGAATCAGGGATGTCTGGAAAGGCCTGCTGAATGACTTTTTGCAAGATGGGATGACGCATGTCCGCGCTCCTTGTTATTGGCAGGGCTTATGCACTTCGTGCCTGCTGTTGCTTGTGTTATTTTGAGCGATCGGCTATTGTTTGTGTCATTCTGAGCGACAGCGAAGAATCTCGCTTGCGATGGGGAGATTCTTCGGGCACTGCGTGCCCTCAGAATGACCGGGGACGGACGACCGGGGACG
>JALUWE010000163.1 GCA_027019845.1 Anaerolineales bacterium
TGCGCGCTGGAAAGCTCGCCGCCCGCCAGCACATAAGCCAGCTTACCGGCCACGTGCAGGTCGTATTGCGTGATCTGCCGGGCTTCGAGATACATCTGCAAGGCCACCTGCATGGCCGCCAGCAGATCGCGCCCGCCCGCGTACACCTTCTCCGGCAGGGGAGGGCGGTATCCGGCCGCGGCCATCGCCAGCACCTCACGTTTGGCCTCCGCCAACAGGTGGGCGCGGTTCATCACCACCCGGTCACACGGGCCGAGAATGCCCAACTGCCGCGCCTCCTCCGCGCTGGTGGCGACCTTGGCGGTGCCGATCTGCTCCAGCAAACGCTGCACAAAGGGCAAAACGATGGTGTTGCGCGTCCGCATCGGCGGGTTGAGCACCCGGCGCATCATCTCTTTGGTGCCGCCCCCCGCGGGGATCACACCCACGCCGAGTTCCACCAGGCCGGTGTACAGTTCCGCGGCGGCCACCACCCGGCTGGCGTGCATGATCATCTCCGCGCCGCCGCCCAGGGCCAGCCCCGCGGGCGCGACCACCACCGGCTTGTGGAAATAGCGCATCCGCATGTGCAGGTCTTGCAGCCCGCGCACCATCTGTTCGAGCACATCCCACTGCCCGGCCTGCGCGTTCATCACCACCAGGAACAAATTCGCGCCCGCGCTGAAGTTATCCGCATCGTTGCCGATCACCAGCCCCTCGAAATCGGTCTCCACGCGGTCCAGGGCCTGGTCGATCAGCGCGCCGATGTCCGCGTCCAGCGCGTTCATCTTGGTGTGAAACTCCACGCAGGCCACCCCGTCGCCCAGGTCGATCAACGATGCGCTGGCATTTTTGGTGATCAACCGGCCGGCGGCCTTCAAATCCTTGAGCAGGATGATCATCGGATCGTCTTTCAGCGGCACATACGCACCCTTGCCGGGGTGGTACACGCTGCGACCACCGTTTTCCGGGCGGTAAAAGCGGGTGTGGCCCTTCTCGATCATCTCCTCCACCCAGGGGGCCGGCTCGAACCCGGCCTGGCGCATGTTCCCCAGCGTTTCGGCCACCCCCAGCATATCCCAGACCTCGAACGGCCCGGCCTCGTGCCCGAAGCCCCAGCGCATGGCGTCGTCTATCGGTTTGGGCGTGTCCGCGATCTCCGGGATCACCTGCGAGGCGTAGGCCAGCCCGTGGTAGATCAGGGCGCGCGCCAGCTCGCCAGCGCGGTCCTCCGCGGCCAGCATCACCTTCAGCCGTTCGGCCAGCGATTCCAGCTCGCGCGCCTTTCCGACGGATTCAAAGCGCGGTTTGGTGGGCGGCTGGTATTCCAGGGTTTCCAGGTTCAGTTCCCAGAACTCCTTTTTGCCGTCTTTGCGCACGGTTTTGTAAAACCCCATCCTCGTTTTGTTGCCCAACATGCCGTTTTCGATCATGTGCTGCAACACCGCGTTGCTGCGCTCGGAGTGCAGGTATTTTTGGGCTTGCTGATCGTGGGGGATGGCTGCCGCCAGGTTGGTGGAGACGTAATTCCACACGTCGATGCCCACCAGGTCGAGCAGGCGGAAGGTGGCGGTCTTGGGACGACCGAGCACCGGGCCGGTGATGGCGTCCACCTCCTTGACGGTGTAGCCGTTTTCGAGAATGTAGTGCATGGCGAACGCGCCGCCCACCGACCCCAGCCGGTTGGCGATGAAGTTGGGCGTGTCTTTGCACAGCACAACGCCCTTGCCCAGCCGCTTTTCGCCCACCTGAACGATGAAATCGAGCACCTCGGGCAGGGTGTCCTCCCCGGGGATGACCTCCAGCAGACGCAGGTAACGCGGGGGGTTGAAGAAGTGCGTGCCCAAAAAGTGCTGGCGGAACCCCTCGGAGCGGCCTTCCGAGATGGCCGCGATGGGGATGCCGGAAGTGTTGGTGCTGATGATGGTGTGGGGGCCGCGCAATTCGTCCAGCCGCGCCATCAGGTCTTGCTTGATCTTCAGGTTTTCGATGATGGCTTCGATCACCCAGTCGGCTTCCGCGACCGCGTCCAGGTCGTCTTCCAGGTTGCCGGTAGAGACCAGTTCGGCGTGTTCGGGGGTGAAGAAGCTGGCGGGGCGGGATTTCAGGGCGCGCTCCAGCCCTTCGCGGGCGATACGGTCGCGCACCGCGCGGTCCTGGAGCGTCAGGCCGCGTTTTTCCTCTTGGGGTGTCAGCTCGCGGGGCACGATGTCGAGCAGCCGCACCCGCACCCCGGCGTTTGCCAGGTGCGCGGCAATGGCCGCTCCCATGGTCCCGGAGCCGATCACCACAGCTCGTTTGAGATGGTACATGGAACTTTCTCCTTTGGATGTCCTGTTCGCCGGGGCCTTGCACGGGCACGGCGGCTCTTCATTCTCACAACCGCCCTCACAACCGCCGTTGCTCCCCTCCGCCTCACGGCTCATACGCGTTGAAGTTATCGAAAATGACGCGGATACCGGTTTCGCTGTGGGTGCCGACGATCAGACCGAGCAACTCACCAAACGCGAAATACTCGGAGGTGATCGAACCCACATTGACACCGTTGACTTCCAGGCTGAGCGTCTGGCCGACACAGTTGGCCTTCAGCCGGTTGGTGGTGTTGCCCTTCTTGATAGCGCCGGAGGTTCCGCTGAGGAGCAATTCCCGTTTGCTGCCCACAGAACGATAGAACTCGTAGCCGCCATTACCGGTGATCGCCAGGGTGAAATAGTTGCCGTCCCCCACTTTGCGGCAGTTGACGCCGAAGAACGCGCTGTCTGGGCCTTCCACTTTGGTCACAACCACTTCGATTGCCACGTCGGTGTGAAATCGGGAGCGCGCCACGGTCACATCGGCAATGGGGATGTTGCTGTACATTTCGTAGCTGGCGCTGTCCGTGTAGCCGAAGCCGAAATCGTCACCGGAGGCCTCGGCCCAGCCGCTGAGCGGGTCGGAAAAGTCGTCGCGGAAGGGCAAATCGGTGGAGCCCAGGCCGAGCACGCCTGGGGTGGGGGTGTTGGTGGGGATGGGGGTCAGCGAGGGCGCCGGTGTGTTGGTGGGGAAGGGTGTGCTGGAAGGCCGCAAAGTAGGGGAAGCGGTCGGCGAGGGGGTGGGGGACTTGGGCGGGCTGGTCGGCAGCACGATGGGGGTGGAGGTGGGGGAGGGGGTGGCGGTGGGGGGCGCCGGTTGCGCGCGGCAACCCGCCAGCACCAACAAC
>JALUWE010000164.1 GCA_027019845.1 Anaerolineales bacterium
TAGATGGCGCGCCCGGCGCACTCGACCACATCACCCCGCACACCGGCGCACCGGACACCGCTGTCCACGCCTTCATCACCCTGACCGCGGAACGCGCCCGCGCCCAGGCCCGCGTGGTGGACGAGAAAATCGCGGCCGGAGAAGACCCCGGGCCTCTGGCAGGCGTCCCCTTCACGGTCAAAGACATCTTCTGCGTCGCGGGCACGCCCTCCACCGCGGGCTCTCGCATCCTGGCGAACTTCACCGCGCCCTACACCGCCACGCCCGTGGCGCGCATGGAGGCCGCGGGCGGCGTGATGCTCGGCAAAGTCAACCTGGACGAATTCACCTTCGGCTCCTCCAACGAATCCAGCGCGTTCCAACCCACCCCCCGCAACCCGTGGGACACCTCCCGCGTCCCGGGCGGTTCCTCTGGCGGCAGCGCGGCCGCGGTGGCCGCGTTCGAAGGCGCGCTCTCCCTGGGCACCGACACCGCCGGCAGCATCCGCCAACCGGCCGCGTTCTGCGGCGTGGTGGGCATGAAACCCACCTACGGTCGCGTCTCGCGTTACGGCCTGATCGCGTTCGGCTCCTCGCTCGACTGCCCCGGCCCGCTGGCGCGCAACGTCACCGACGTCGCCCTGATGCTGGGCGTGATCGCCGGGGCCGACCCGCGCGACGCCACCGCGGCCGCCGTCCCGGTCCCGGACTACCTGTCCGGAATCGAGCAGGGCGTCCGGGGACTGCGCATCGGCCTGTCGCCGGACTACTTCCGGGTCACCTACTTCGACGCCCAAACCGGGGAACTGATCGAGAACCCCATCGCGGCTGAAATCCGTGCCGCCACCTTGCAGGCCGCCGAATTGCTGGCCCGCGCCGGCGCAGAAATTGTCGAAGATGTTCCCATGCCGCACACCAAATACGGCATCCCGGCCTACTTCGTGATCTCGCGCGTCGAAGCCGCCTCCAACCTGCACCGCTACGACGGCGTCAAATACGGCTACCGCACCCCCGAATCGGTCGCGGACCTGCGCGAGATGTACCGCAAGACCCGTGCCCAGGGCTTTGGGAAACAGCCCAAGCTGCGTATTTTGATGGGTATGTACGTCAGCGCGGCCCAGTACAGCGAGCAGTATTACAACCGCGCTCTGCGCGTCCGCTCGCTCATCCGCCGCGACTTCGACGAAGCCTTCGACCCCAACGGCAAATACCGCCTGGACGCGCTGCTCACCCCCAGCACCCCCTCCACCGCCTTCCCCCTCGGCGAGGTGTACGGCGACTCGGTGCTGATGCAATACTCTGACCAGCTCAACGTGCCCGCCAACCACGCCGGCACCCCCGGCATCTCCATCCCCGCCGGGTTCGACGCCCGCGGCCTGCCCATCGGCATCCAGTTGCTCGGCCCCGACTTCTCGGAAGCCACCCTGCTGCGCATCGCCCGCGCCTACGAAATCGCGACCGAAGGAGAGACGTGGCGCAGTGCGCTGCCTGAGGTGGTGAAAAGGGTATAATTGACCAAAAAGCAGGAGAATCCGGCATGAACACAGTGCGCCTTTCAGATAGCACGTACCGGAAATTACGCCAGAAAGCCAGAGCAAGGCAACAATCCCCGGATCAACTGGCCGAAGAATGGCTGCGGGAGAAGCTGGCGAGGCCGCACGCCCATATCGAAATCGTCGAAAAAATAAGCGGGCCGCGCGCCATGGTGCGCGGGACACGCACGCCTGTCAGCCTGGTGATCGGCTATCTCAAAATGGGAGAGACACCGGAATCCCTGGTCGAAGAAGTGCTACCGTATCTCACCCTGGCGCAGGTCTATGACGCGCTCAGCTATTACCACGACAACACCGAGGAAATCGAACGCGAGCTTGCCGAAAACAACGAGGCGCATTGGCGCGCCTACTTGCGAGCGCATCTGGGCGAAAGAGGCTATCTCAAAATTACTGGCCAGGGATAACCGGAGATGGGGGAGACGGTCAAACTTCTGCTCGACGAACACATTTGGGAGGGACTGGAGCAAGCTTTACGAGAACGAGGGTTCGACGTGTTGCACATCAACCACACGGATCAGCGCGGCATCGACGATGAGCCGCTGTTCGCCTATGCAGCCTCGCTCAATCGTGCCCTCCTGACCAACAACCACAAGGACTTCGTCCCGCTTGTGCGCTACTGGTTTGAAGCAGAACGCCAACATGCGGGGTTGGTCTTGTCGGTACAACTTCCACGCAGCGAGTTGTTACGGCAAACCGAGAATTTGCTGCGTTCGCTCACAGCCCAAGAATTACGAAACACCGTGCGCTGGTTACAGGAATTCAAGTAAAACGCCATCTGTGGTAATCATCCCGGAGACCAACATGCCTGAATACGAAGCCGTCATCGGGCTGGAAACCCACATCCAGCTCAACACCCAATCCAAAATCTTCTGCGCCTGCAAGGCCGATTCCTGGGACGACCCGCCCAACACCAACATTTGCCCGGTCTGCACCGGCCTGCCCGGTGTGCTGCCCGTGCTCAACAAAGCCGCGGTCGAAAAAGCCGTGCTGCTGGCCGCAGCCATGCACGCCGAAGTGCAGCCCCTCTCCTTCTTCGACCGCAAAAACTACTTTTACCCCGACCTGCCCAAGGGCTACCAGATTTCGCAATACGACCGCTCCCTGGCGCGCGGCGGCTACATGGACGTGCCCATGCCCGGCGGCCACATCCGCCGCGTCCGCATCCACAAACTCCACCTGGAAGAAGACGCCGGAAAAACCAAAAACGACCCTGCCCCTGTCTTGAGCGGAGCGCGCCCACGGTCAGAAGGGCGCACCCTGAGCGGAGCGCGTCCACGGTCAGAAGGGCGCACCCTGAGCGGAGCGGCAGCGCAGTCGAAGGGCCGCCGCCTGATCGACTTCAACCGCTGCGGCGTCCCCCTGATCGAGATGGTCACCGGCCCGGACATCCGCACCCCCGACGAAGCCGCCCAATACCTGATCCGCCTGCGCCAACTGCTGCGCTGGCTGGGCGTCTCCGAAGCCGACATGGAAAAAGGCCACCTGCGCGCCGACGCCAATGTCTCCATTCGCCCGGTGGGCAGCACCCAACTCAACACCAAAACCGAAATCAAAAACGTCAACTCCATCGAGGCCGTGCGCGCCGCCATCGCCAAAGAAATCGAGCGCCAGATACGCGAAGTGGAAGCTGGAAACGCAATCCAGCC
>JALUWE010000165.1 GCA_027019845.1 Anaerolineales bacterium
GGCGACTGCCAGCATCCGCACGGCAGCCGCCTCGATAGCAGCAGCCGGTTTATCCCAAAAGGAGATGAACGAGGTTTCCATCATGGGCAGATTATACAGCACTTTTGGAGAGAGGGGGAGGGGGGAGAGGGATAGGGATAGGGATAGGGATAGGGATAGGGAGAGGGAGAGGGATAAGGAGAGGGATAGGGAGAACGAACCGACCTACCGGATCAGTTGAATCGCGGCGGGGAACATTTCCACCGTGAGGCGGCGCACGTCGGTTTCGTAGGGCGCCCAGAGTTCGCCGTCCAGGTGGATGGGCACAGCCCGGTCGGCCTCCAGTTGCAGGCTGTGGAAACGCCCCACCGAAACGAATGGGAAACGAATGTGTGCCCCGCGCATGATCTCCGGCAGCACGCGGAACATCATGGGCCGCGAGACCGGGTCCACCATCAGATAATCGAACACCCCGTCGTCGTTTTTGGCCTCCGGCGTGACCATGAAGCCGCCCCCCTCGCGCGGCCCATTGCCGACCGTGAACATGATCAGGTCCTTTTCGATGGTGTTGCCGTCCAGGGTGATTTTCATGCGGGTTGGCTCGAAATTTTCGATGATCGCCCGCACCGCGGCGATGAAGTACATCAAAAAACCATAGATACGGGTGATCTTGCGGCTCTGGATGTTGACCGCGGCCTCGATCAGCATCCCGGCCCCGTTGTCGAAGTACGCGCTGCGCCCGTTGCCATCGGTGATTTTGCCCACGTCCACTGGGGCAGGCTGGCCAGTGAACACCCGTTGGATGGCCTGGAACGCGTCCATCGCTACCCCGGAGTTGAACGCGAAATCGTTGCCCGATCCAATCGGCACCACCCCCAGCAGGGGCCGCGCCTCCGCGGGGACGCGCATCAGGCCGTTGATCACCTCGTGCGCGGTGCCGTCCCCGCCCAGCGCGACCACTTTTTCGTAGCCCTTTTCCGCGGCCTGCGCGGCCAGTTCGACCGCGTGCCCGGGGTATTCCGTGCCGGCCCATTCCGCGCCGCCCATCTTTTCCACGATGGCCTGCAGGTCCGAGGCCTTTTGCCCGGAGCGGCCGCGGTCAGAAGCGGGATTGAAGATCAGCAATACGTTGGACATGGGACATCCTCCCGGAGTGTTTTCTGAATTATACACGCGATTATGCCTGCATGACGCGGCGTTTCCCTATGGTAAAATGCGCTTTTGAGTAGGAAGTAAGAAGTAGGAAGTAAGAAGTAGGAAGTAAGAAGTAAGAAGTAAGAAGTAGGAAGTAAGTACGGCTCAATTACCCAATTACCCAATTACCCAATTACCCAATTACCCAATTACCCATCCTTCGACTTCAGGCTCACTCCGTTCGCCTTCCGCTCAGGATGTGATTACCCAATTACCCAACTACCCAATTACCCAATTACCAACTTAAACTTGAAACTCAACTACCTCTACTTCACCGTCTTCGCCTCTGGCATGACCACCCTGGCCGTGGAACTGACCGCCTCCCGGCTGTTGGGCGCGGTGTTCGGCACCAGCAACCTGGTGTGGGCCAGCATCATCGGCCTGATTTTGATCTACCTGACCGCGGGCTACTTTCTGGGCGGGCGCTGGGCTGACCGGTCGCCCAACCCGCGCACGTTTTACACCATCCTGGCCTGGGGCGCGTTCACCGCCGGGCTGGTGCCGCTGGTCGCCAAACCGCTGCTGCCCCTGGCGGCCCAGGCCTTCGACCAGCTTAATTTCGGGGTGCTGGCCGGATCGTTCGTCGCGGTGTTGGTGCTGTTCAGCGTGCCGATCACCCTGCTGGGCACCATCTCCCCCTTCGCCATCCGTCTGGCGCTCAAACGTTCCAGCCAGGCCGGTACCGTGTCGGGCCGCGTATACGCCATCTCCACGCTCGGCTCGTTCGTGGGCACGTTTCTGCCGGTGCTGTTCCTGATCCCGTTGCTCGGCACCACCTACACCTTCCTGGTGTTCAGCCTGTTGCTGGTGGGCGTGGCGATGATCGGGCTGGGCCTCACCGACGGGGCAGGCCGCGCCCTGCGGCTGGCCTGGATGCCGCTGGTGTTGTTCCTGCTGGCCGTCTTTTGGGCCAATAGCCCCTTCAAACGCACCCGCGGGCAAATCTACGAAACCGAATCGGCCTACAACTACATCGAAGTGCTGCAAGACGAGCGCGGCTACACCATGCTGCGTCTCAACGAGGGCCAGGGCATCCACTCCATCTACCACCCCACCGAATTGATGTACTTTGGCCCCTGGATGCAGTTCCTGGTGGCGCCGTTTTTCAACCCGGATTTCGCACCAGAAGACGTGCGCAGCATGGGCATCGTCGGCCTGGCCGCCGGCACCACCGCGCGGCAGGCCACCGCGGTCTTTGGCCCGATCCCCATCGACGGCTGGGAGATCGACCCCAAGATCATCACCATCGGGCGCCGCTATTTCGATATGAACATGCCCAACCTCAACCCGATTGCCGAGGATGGCCGTTGGGGCCTGGCGCACAGCACGCGCAGCTACACCGTGATCGGCATCGACGCCTACCGCCCGCCTTACATCCCCTGGTACCTGACCACCCAGGAGTTCTTTCAGATAGTCTACGACCGCCTGGACCCCAACGGCGCGCTGGTCATCAACGTGGCCCGCGCGCCGAACGACCGGCAGCTTCTGGACGGCCTGGCGGCCACCGTCGGCACGATTTTCCCCTCCGTACACGTGATGGACATCCCCGGCACGTTCAACTCCATCCTCTACGCCACCGTACAGCCCACCAGCTTCGCAAACCTGGCCGCCAACCTGGAGGCCCTGCAAGCCCGCGGGGACGCCCACCCCTTGCTGGTCGAAGCCATCACCCGCACCCTGACCTACCAACGCCCCACCCCCCAAACCGGCACCGTCTTCACCGACGATCTGGCCCCCATCGAGTGGATCACCAACAACATGGTGCTCAGCTTCATCCTGGCCGGGGAGGCCGAAGCGTTGCGATGATTGTGCATAGGGGAGCGGGAATTCGGAATTCGGCAACGTCCCATTCCCCCAATACCCTATCCCTATCCCTATCCCTATCCCTATCCCTATCCCTATCCCCAATATCCATCCTTCGACTTCAGGCTCACTCCATTCGCCCTCCGCTCAGGATGCAATACCCAATTACCCAATTACCCAATTACCCAATATCCA
>JALUWE010000166.1 GCA_027019845.1 Anaerolineales bacterium
GTTGTTTGCAGGTCCGGGTAAGTATTGCTTTTTGAAGATGCTCTTTCAGGCTTTTTTTCGCCCTTGACTTTTACCGCACTCTCAGAATGACACAGGCAACAGCCGGTTGCTCACAATGCTGCAAGCAACAGCAGGCATGAACGCTGGGTGCCTGAAGGCGGAGTGCCGAACGCGGTATAATGTTCCCATGAGTATCAAAGAAAAACTCTCGAAAGCATTGAAGGAAGCGATGCGGTCCGGCGATGCGGTGCAAAAGACCACACTGCGCATGGCTCTGGCTGCCATCAAGAACGCGGAAATCCAGGAGGGAAAACCCCTGGATGAAAAAGAAACCCTGCGCATCTTGCAAAAAGAGGTCAAGTCCCGCAAGGAATCGATTCGGGAAGCGCAAAGAGCAAATCGTCCAGACCTGGTTCATTCTGCGGAGGCAGAAATCGCGGTGCTGGAGAAATTTTTGCCCCAAGCCCTCTCGCAAGAGGCGTTGGAAAATATGATAAAAGCCGCCATCGAAGAAACGGGAGCCGGCTCCCCGCGAGAGATGGGCAAGGTCATGCGAGTTCTCATGCCCCGCATTCAGGGCCGGGCGGACGGCAAACTCGTCAGCGAGCTTGTCCGAAAGGCGTTGCAAGGATAACCCTCCGCACATGGCAACCATCGCTAAACAGCCGGCCACGCGTTGGCCGGGTTGGCATACTATTTTTTGGGTTGTGTTGCTGTTCGCGATTGGCGGACTGCTGTGGGGGGCATTGGTTTGGCTGCGCCCCACCGGGCCGGAGACGCTGAACCTGGGGGTTGGTACGGTTGCGCCGATTGACATCAACGCCCCCTTCTCCATCACCTACGAGAGCCAGGTGCTTACAGAACAGCAGCGGGAGGCGGCTGCTCGTTCGGTTCCGCCGGTATACACGCCGCCGGATACCCACATCGCGCGCCAGCAGGTGGACAAATTGCGCGCCGCGCTGGCTTTCATCACGGCCACGCGCGCCGACAGTTACGCCTCTTTCGAGCAAAAGCTGGCCGATCTGGCCTTGCTGGACGTCGATCTGATGCCCGACACCGCGGAGAAAATTCTCTCCCTGAACAGCGATCAGTGGCAGACGGTGCAGCAAGAGGCTGTATTGGTCTTGCAACAGGTGATGAGAAGTACGATTCGGGAGGGACAGCTCGCCGACGCCCGGCGCAACATCCCCAATCTGGTCAGTTTTTCGCTGCCCGAGGATCAGGCCGAAATCGTGGCCGAGCTTGTAAGCCTATATGTTGCTCCTAACAGCTTTTACAGCGAAGAATTGACCGAAGAAAAGCGCCAGCAAGTGCGGGAGGCCATCCGCCCGGTCACCCGCTCTTTCCTGCGCGGTGAAACGGTTGTCCGCCGCGGGAAGGTGTTGAGCGAGGCCGATTTGGAAGCCCTGCAGTACCTGGGCCTCCTGCCGGGGGAGGATAACGCTCGTATTGACCTGAGTGCGTTTGTGTTGGTTGTGCTCACCATGGGCTTTACCATGCTGTATTTGTACCGCCAGCCGTCATTGTGGAATGAGTGGCGCTTTCTGTGTTATATCGGCGTATTTTTCTTCCTGTTTCTTTTTACCGCCCGCCTGCTGATTCTGGGGCACACCATTTTGCCTTTTCTCTATCCGGTGGCTGGTTTTGGCATTTTGCTGGCGGCCCTCTTTGGCTCGCAGCCCGGTATGGTGTTGAGCCTCCCGTTGAGTTTGCTGATCACTTACGGGATGCCGAACGCACTGGAAGTGACGGTGTATTACCTGCTGAGCACCTTTTTCGGTATTATGATGCTCGGCCGCGGGCAGCGTGTGTTGACCTATTTTTGGGCCGGGTTGGGCAGCGCGGTGATGGGCGCCAACGCCATTTTGGCTTTTCGCCTGTCCGATCCGTTTACCGATCTGATCGGGTTGTTGCTCCTTAGCGGGACCTCGCTGTCTGCCGGAATCGCCTCCGGGATTCTGGGTATCCTGCTGCAACTGGTTTCGGCCCCCTTGATCGGCAAAGTCACAGTGGTCCAATTGATGGAACTATCCCGCCCCGACCACCCGCTCTTGCGCTTCATCTTGCTGAATGCGCCCGGTACCTACCAGCACAGCCTGCAAGTTGCCAACCTGGCTGAACAGGCGGCGGAACAAATAGGCGCCGATCCACTGCTCACCCGCGTCGGCGCGCTCTACCACGATGCCGGTAAGGCCCTCAACCCCCAATTTTTCATCGAGAATCACGTGCCGGGCACCCCCAACCCGCACGACGCGCTTTCCCCAGAGGAGAGCGCGGCCATTATCATCGCTCATGTGCCCGACGGGTTGAAACTGGCCCGCAAGCATCGTCTGCCGGACCGCTTGTTAGACTTCATCGCCGAGCATCACGGCACGATGTTGACCCGCTACCAGTACGCACAGGCGGTGCAAGCCGCAGGGGGGGACGCCTCGCTGGTCGATGAAGAACGCTTCCGCTATCCCGGGCCCCGCCCTCAAACGCGGGAGACCGCGCTGGTCATGATCGCGGACGGCTGCGAGGCCAGAGCGCGCGCCGAACGCCCCGCCAACGAAGCCGAATTAGCGCGCATGATCAAAGACGTGATCGATAAACGGCTGGCCTCCGGCCAACTGGATGAAACCACGCTGACCACCCGCGACCTGATCAGCATCCAGGATTCGTTTACCGCCACACTCAAAGGGATTTATCACCCTCGCATCGCGTACCCCAAGCTGGAGCAGGAGACCGCCTCCGTTCATGAAGCGGCAACCCAGGCGGACACCGAGGAATCCGAGCCGGCGCCCGCCTCTCCTTTGCCAATCCATGATTCATCTTCAAATTGACGAACGGCTTCCTCCCCCGGTCGAAACCGGCCCCATCCAACGGGCGGCCGCCGCGGCCCTGGCGCACCGGAGCGACCCCGATCAGGTGGCCGTGACCATCGTGGTGACCGGCGACGATTGTATTCAGTCGCTCAACCGCCAGTTTATGGGGATCGACGCGCCCACCGATGTGCTGGCCTTCCCTTCCGGGGAGATCGACCCCGACCTGCAAATGGCCTACCTCGGTGATGTGGTGATTTCCTACCCGCGAGCGCAAGCGCAGTCGGCCCGCGGCGGTCACAGTTTGCAGCAGGAGTTGGAGTTGTTGACCGTTCACGGCATTTTGCACCTGTTGGGGTACGATCATGCCACCCCGGAAGAAAAAGCGCGTATGTGGGCGGTACAGACGGAAATCCTGACCGTGCTGGAGAATCCACTTCTCCCGGAGGGAGGGTAATCTGCCTTCTCGCGGCGCAGGCAACGGGTTGGTAAAACACGCTGTGCCCGTGCTGTGTGCTCTGTGTGCTGACAATGCAACCTTTCATTCGCTCTCGACTGCTCTCGTTTCGGAACGCGTTTGCCGGCTGGTGGTATGTTATCCGCACCCAACGGAACGCCTGGATTCATGCGGCCATTAGTGTTCTGGTGATGTTGCTCGCTTTCTGGCTCAAGCTCTCCTTGAGTGATTGGGCCATGATCGTGATCGCGTTTGCGCTGGTATGGATGGCGGAGTTTCTCAACACGGCGTTGGAGGCGGTGGTCGATCTGGCCAGCCCCCAGCAACACCGGCTGGCAAAGGTGGGCAAAGACGTGGGCGCAGCCGCGGTGCTGATCGCGGCGATTGCCTCGATCATCATTGGGGTGCTGATCTTGGGGCCGCCTCTATGGGCGCGGCTGGTGGCGTGGGTGGGGGGGTAGACGGGTGGACAGGGAAACAGGTAGACAAGTGAGACAACTCAGACAAGTAAGACAACTCAGACAAGTAAGACAACTCAGACAAGTAAGACAACTCAGACAAGTAAGACAACTCAGACAAGTGAGACAACTCAGACAAGTAAGACAACTCAGACAATGTAGAGGAACAGATGAAAGCAGAAGACAAGCAAACATTACGCCAACTGCTCACATCTCAGCGTGTGGCCGCGCTGGCGGTTTTACTGGATGGCCGGCCGTACACCGGTCTGATGGCATTTGCCGTGCGCCCGGATTTCAGCGCGGTGCTGATCCACGCTTCTGATCTGGCCCGGCACACCGCGGGATTGCAGGAGGGCGCGGCCTTCAGTTTGCTGGTACACCTGCCGGATTCCGAAGCGCGCAACCCGCTGGCGATCCCGCGGGTCAGCCTGCAGGGCCGGGTTTGCCGCATCCCGCGGGAGACGGAGGCCTACCGGCAGGCCAAACAGGTGTACCGGGCGAAATTCCCGGACAGCGAGCAGGTGTTTGCGCTCAAAGATTTCAATTTTTACGAATTGGTGATCGAAACAGGTCGCTTTGTGGCTGGTTTTGGAGCGATTTATAATTTGACACCCCAAACACTGCGAGCATATAGCACGGCCTGACCGTGTATTTGTATTGTTTACCCGTTTGAAAGGACAACTCTATGGCACTCTCTTTTCGATTTGGAACGGTGGGCGCGCCAATCTCGCGCCCCAAAAAGCCGGGGGGGAGCATCGGCGCGGTGATTCACATCCGCGCGCTGGGGTTGGACGCGTTCGAGCTGGGGTGGGTGCGCTCGGTGCGCGTTTCGGAGAAAACCTGCGCGGCGATCAAGGCCGCGGCAGTGGAGCACGATGTCTGGCTCAGTGTACACGCGCCGTATTTCATCAACCTGAACGCGAACGATGAGGAATGGCCGAAATCGCGTAAACGGCTGATGGACGCGGCGCACTACGGCTGGCTGGCCGGCGCGACCGAGATCATTTTCCATCCGGGTTCGTACTTTGGCCGCCCGCCAGAAGAGGTGCTAAAAGTTGCCATTCCGCGGCTGGCGGGCTGCGTGGAAGAATTGCGCGCCAGCGGCAACCCCGTCACCCTGCGCCCGGAGACGATGGGAAAAGCCGCCATGCTGGGGTCGCTGGAAGACACGCTGAAGATGAGCCAGGAGATCGAGGGGGTGCAGCCGTGCGTCGATTTCGCGCATCTGCACGCCCGGCCCGGCAACGGCTCGATGAACAGCTACGACGAATGGGCACAGGTGCTGGAGAGCTACGGCAACGCGTTGGGGGAGGCTGCTCTGAAGAACATGAGCGCGCACCTGTCGGGTATCGAATACGGCCCTAAGGGGGAGCGCGAGCATTTGCCACTTTCGGAATCCGACTTCGACCTGGATGCGCTCTTCGAGGCCCTGCGGGACTTCGGCTGCGCCGGGCGTATTTTGATCGAAAGCCCGATCCTGGAGGAGGACGCGCTGTTGGCAAAGCAGCGCTGGATGGAGATCAGCGGCGAGAGAGAGGCATAAGCAAGACGGGGCGGCGTTCCACCGGACGGCTCAGCACGACAAATGCCCAAAAAGATTCTTCTCATCGACGATGATGCTTTGCTGCGGCGCAGCCTGAGTTTCCACTTGCACCAGGCCGGTTATCAGGTGCGCACGGCTGCCAGCGCTGAAGATGGACTGCAACAATTTCGCTCCGAGCCAGCGGACCTGGTTTTGTTGGATATCGGGCTGCCGGGCATGGATGGGCTGGAGGCCTTGCGTCATTTCAACGCGCTGGTGAGGGTGCCGGTTATCTTCATCACCGCCCGGCGACGGGAATTGGACGAGATTTTGGGGCTGGAGTTGGGGGCAGACGATTACATCACCAAGCCCTTCGACGTTAGCGTGCTGATCGCACGCGTCAAGGCTGCATTGCGGCGTGCCCAGCCGCAACAAAAGACAGCAGTGTCAGAGGCGTATTCCGTCGGGGATATCGAGATCGATCCCCGCGCCCACACGGTCACTTTGCGAGGGGAGCCTGTAGAACTCACCCCGATTGAGTTCAAACTATTGAACGCGCTCGCGCAGCAGCCCGGGCACGTTTGCTCGGCGGACGATTTGTTGAGTAGAGTTTGGGGGGCGGAGTATGTTGGGCAGCCGCAGGTGGTTTATGTCCATATCCGCGCTTTGCGCATCAAGTTAGAGAAAAACCCGAACAAACCGCGTCGCATCATTACGGTTCGGGGAGTGGGGTACAAACTTGTACCTCATGGAACGTAATCATGCGCTCCTTGAGAACCCGGCTGATCATCAGTCACAGCCTGCCTTTGCTCATCACCGTGTTGCTCGCCGGGTTGGCGCTGGATTACGCCGTGGAAACGCGCGTTTTGCTGCCTGGTTTCGCCGATGAATTGACCAACGAAGCCAGGTTGTTGGCCGAACTGACTGCGCTTCAACCCCGGATTTGGGATGATCCCCAGACGGCTCAAACGTATCTCGCCCAACTCGAACCGACGCTGCCCTCCAATGTGACGATTTTCAACGCGCAGGGGGAGCTTTTGAGTTCGACGGCGCCTCTTCAAAACCCCCCGGGGCTTTCAGGGGTTCAACTGGAAGAAGTGCTGGCCGAAGATGTGATTATTCGCACAGCTTACAGCCGGTCTCTGCAGGCCAACGTTGTAGATGTTTTCGTCCCCGTCCGTGCAGGTGACCAGACCGTGCTGGGGATCATACAGATGACCTATCAGCTGGAGAACATCTACGGTCGGTTTCTGGCGCTCCGGCGAATCATTATCGGCATTCTGTCCATCGGCGTTATTTTGGGGGTGGGGATCGCTTTGTTCTTCGCGCTCAACCTGAGCCGCACATTGCACCAAATCGTCGTCTCGGTGCAGCAGCTGGCCGGAGGGCAAAAGGTCGAGCCGCTCTCAGAGCGAGGCCCTGAAGAAATTCGCAGCCTGATCCAAACGGTAAACTTGTTGGTTACCCGTCTGCACACCCTGGAGACAACCCGGCGGAAATTGCTGGCCAACCTTGTGCACGAACTGGGCCGCCCTCTGGGAGCGGTGTTACCGGCGGTCCAGGCGTTGGAGGCGGGCGCAGTAGAGGACGAGCATTTGCGGAGGGATCTGCTGGCCGGAATAACCGACGAGCTTGGCATTCTCCGCAGGCTGTTGGATGATTTAACCGGTCTGTATGGGCGGTCTGTTGGCTCGTTCGAGTTGGAGCGGCAGTGGGTGAATCTGAACGAATGGTTGCCGAATCTGTTTCGCCTGCAACGGGAAGCGGCGCGCGCCAAAGGACTGCACTGGGAAAGCGCGATCTGCGACTCGCTCCCTGCCCTGGAAATCGACCCGGAGCGTCTGGCGCAGGCGATTGGGAATCTCATCGACAATGCGATCAAATTCACGCCCTCCGGGGGCATGGTCACCGCGCAGGCCGGCGTGCAGGCTGGCGAAGTGTGGATACGGGTGAAAGACACCGGGCCAGGGATTCCGGTTCAAGACCAGGCGTTGATCTTCACGCCGTTCTTTCGCGGGCGCACCGAAACCCGTTTCCCCCAGGGAATGGGGCTGGGGTTGAGCATCACGCGTGACCTGGTGATTGCACACCAGGGGCGACTGGAATTCGAGAGCCAACCTGGAGAGGGGAGTTGCTTCACCATCTGGCTGCCGATCTCGCCTGTAGAAAGACCCGCCGAATAATCTCCCCCCGTGAGCGGTGACAAAGGTGGCGAACCCGCTCCAGTCCGTCGTTCTCGGTGCAATCTCCCCCCGTGAGCGGTGACAAAGGGGCCGCTGCGGAGAGCGTTGGCTTGCAAACGACCTTAAGGTGAACTTTAGGTCGTTTTTAGTTTGTCATAAGGACGCATAAGCCTCTCCCCGGTAAGATCGGGGCGCAAAGCAAACCTCGCAATTATTGGTCAGCACTTATGAAAACGCACTGGGATCTGTCTTTCCGTTACTGGGTACTCTCCGTCTTGACGATTCTGTTCATCGGGTTGTTGTGGTGGGCGCGGGAACTGATTGGCCCGCTGGTCATCGGCGCGCTGCTCGCTTTTTTGCTCAACCCGGCGATTGAATTTTTGTCGCATCACACCCGGTTGTCGCGCGCCTGGGTGGCCACGATTGTGTTCGTTGCAGGCGTGGGCGGGGTCGTCGCCCTTTCGGCGCTGCTCGTGCCTGTCCTGATTGATGAAATTCAGATTCTGTTTGTCGATTTTCAAAACATCCTTGCCCGGCTTCAGGTGATGCTCTCTCAGCCGGTGGTATTCCTCAACTGGGAACTCTCCTTTGAGTACCTGATCCCTGATCTCGCTCGCCTGCTCTCCGAAAGCATCACCACCCTCCCGGAAAACGCTTTTCTTCTGCTGGAGGCCACCAGCAAAAATCTGATCTGGAGCCTGGTCATTCTGGCGACCGTGTACTACCTGCTGCGAGACTGGTTGCGCCTGCGAAACTGGTGTTTCCAGGCCATTCCCGAAGCGTATCAGGCAGACGCGCGCCAGATTTATGTGGAAATCCGGCGGATATGGCAGGGGTATCTCCGCGGCAATCTGGCCCTGATGCTGGTAACCGGGACCATGTTCTCGCTCGCCTGGTTGTTGATCGGCGTGCCCGGCGCGTTGATCATCGGATTGATCACCGGCCTCCTCACCATCATCCCCGATCTCGGGCCGGCAATTGCTGCTGTTTTGGCGATCATTGTGGCGTTGTTCGAAGGCTCTACGTATTTACAAATATCCAATTTTTGGTTTGCAGCGTTGGTGGCCGGGGTGTACCTGATTTTGATCAACATCAAAAATATCTGGATCCGCCCGCGCATTTTTGCCCGCAGTGTGCACATGCACGATGGGATTGTTTTTATTGCCATCATGGCTGCGGTGGTGCTGCAGGGCATTTTGGGTGCTCTGGTCGTTGTGCCTGTGCTGGCCTCAGCCGGGGTGTTGGGCCGTTATGTCTACCATCAGTTGCTCGGTTCCCCTCCCAGGGCATCCGATGAGGAAGAAGGAGAGAATTCGCCGGATTGAAGGAAAACATGGGAGTGTAGCAGCAATGGAATGGTTGACCAACCCCGAAATCTGGATCGGGCTGCTCTCGCTGACAGCCCTGGAAATCGTCCTGGGGATCGACAATGTGGTTTTTATCAGCATCCTGGCCGAAAAACTTCCCTCACATCAACGCGCCCGGGCGAGGCGCGTTGGGCTTTCGCTGGCTTTGTTGGCGCGGATTGCGCTCTTGTTTTCCCTGGCCTGGGTGATTGGCCTGACTGCACCCATTTTGACCCTTTTTGGCAGAAGTGTGTCCGGTCGCGATCTGATTTTGCTCGGCGGCGGTTTGTTCCTGCTGGCCAAGAGCACGCACGAAATCCATGACAAGCTGGAGGGGGAGGAGGGCCGCGCCAGCCAGCGGGTTTCGCCCTCTTTTGCCAGCGTCATCCTCCAGATTTTGTTGCTGGATCTCGTCTTTTCGCTCGACTCGGTGATCACAGCCGTGGGAATGGTGGAGCAGCTTGGCGTGATGGTTGCGGCGGTGGTGATCGCGGTGCTCATCATGTTGCTCTCTGCTGAGGCGATCAGCGCCTTTATCGGCCGTCATCCCACCATCAAGATTCTGGCACTCAGTTTTCTCTTGCTGATCGGCCTGGCGCTGGTCATGGAAGGTTTGCACCAGCCGATCCCCAAAGGGTATATCTATTTCGCCATGGGTTTTTCCATTTTTGTCGAGATGGTCAACTTGCGGGTGCGGGCAAAGAAGCCCCCCAGCCCGGTCAGGCTGCGGCAGGCCTATACCCCGGAGAGCCAGCTTACGGGAACGGCCCGCCCGGAGAAGGAAACATGAAAGATTCGCTGACTTCCTCCTCGCCCACGCTGTTGACGCCGCCGGTCTCGCCCCCCGAAAGCCAGGTGCGCAACTGGTTCTTTTTGCCGGATGATGATCCGGTCATCGATCATATCAAGACCGTGATGTGGGACCGGGACAATCCCCCCACGCGCTGGCGGGCGGCCCGGCTTTCCCCCGCGGCCTATGTGTATTGGGAGCAAGAAACCGGCTGGAAGGTCGTCGCCAAGTTCTATGCCTCCAAAACCGGCCGCGCGGCCCCCCAGCACGCCGAGCGGGAGTATCACCGCACGCGGCAGGCCTGGGAGTATTTGGGCGCCGAGCAGGCCGGCAGGCCGGTCAAGCCCCTGGGCTTGTGGGAGGGCGCTTTGTTTCTGGAATTCGTCCCGGGGCTGACGCTGGAGGACCAGATCGCCATTCGGCGCAGCCAGCCGGGCAAACTGGCCTACATTCTCGCTACCGTAGGAAGGTTCCTGGCGACACTGCACGCCAACAGCCTCCAGCCCGAATTCACCCCGGATTTTGGGCCGGCCGCGGATTACGCTCACCGGCTGATCGACAACCTGGCCCGCCACGGTGTGCTCCGCAACCATCCCCGCGTCGAGAGCGGCCTGGCGCTGCTGGTCGAAAAATGGGCTACCGACCCCCTGGTGTGGGATTACCCGCAAACCTGCAACCATGGGGACGCGACCACTACCAATTTCATCTTCCCCCCCCAGGGTGGTGTGGTGGCGATTGACTGGGAGCGCAGCCAGACAGCCGACCCGGCCGCGGATTTGGGGCGTCTGATGGCTGAGGTGACGCACAGCGTCAACCAGCATGGCGGCGATTTTGCCGAGGGGCTGGCGTTTGCCGAACATCTGGCCGCGGTCTATTGCGCCAGCCTGCCCTCCGATTGGAACACGGAGAACCTGGTAAAGCGGGCCAGATTTTATCAGGCCACCAGCACCCTGCGGATCGCGCGTAACGGCTGGTTGGCGCGCCTGGACCGGTTAGCCCTGGCCTTAGAGGCCTTCGCGTTACTTTCAAAATAATGTGCTCAGTAGACAGGACTTACGCAGTTGGGAACTGTGAGCACCCGTCATTCTGAGGGCACGTAGTGCCCGAAGAATCCGAAGCGCAGCGACCGAAGAATCCGGAGCGCAGCGACCGTCGGGGCGACCGGCCGGTCGCCCCGACCACCAATGGCCACGCGCCGAACAACCATCCCCGGTCCCCCGTCCCCGGTCCCCGGTCAAATAACACAAGCAACAGTTGGCATGAACTGCGTAAGTACTGTCAGTAGATCGAAGTCTCTGCATCGTTTTCAACCGCAGATTGCGCAGATTACGCAGACTTCGTCGTGAGCGGCTTAGAGTCTATCCGAAAATTCTTTGCGGCGTGTCACTGCGAGGCGGCGAAGCCGCCGAAGCAGTCTCCTGGGCGATGAAAGGGGATTGCTTCCCTTCGGCGCTGCTCAGGGCAGGCAGCCCCTTCGGGAGCTCGCAATGACATCACAACGATATTTTTTGGATAGACACTTACCCGAACTTCGGCTCAGTGCGGCGCTCGACAGATTTCACTCTACTGAATCTGTGTAACTGGCTGCATGGTTACGCAACGAGGAGAACAAATGACAAATCTATTGCTCGTAATTTTGAAGGACATCGGTGTATTGCCGGATTTACTGGAAGTCTGGCAAGAGATTGGTGTGCCCGGCACCACCATTCTGAACAGCGCGGGGGGACACGCCTCCCGCACCTGGTTGAGCCAGGTTGGGTTAGGTGCTCTTAACAATCTCTTCGAGACGAAAGAGGTGCAAACCCGCACGCTGCTGGCCGTCTTCGACGATGACGATCTGTTAGCGCAAGCCATTGCTGAAGCCGAACGCATCGTGGGCGGTTTTGATCGTCCCAACAGCGGGGTGGCTTTGGTGCTGCCGGTATCGAGGGCCATAGGGGTATACAAAGCCGCGCCGAAGCCCTCCCCGGAAGTATTGCCCCCGGTACTCCGATCCGATTGGATGACCTTGCGCGACACCCCTGTGGATGTTGTCGATTCCCTGTTGAACCTGAAACCCACCATTGTTTCTGCGGATACGCCGTTGGATGGCGTGGCGCGGGCCATGCTGGCGCAGCCAAGCGTACACGTCGCCTCGGTGGTGGCCGAAGACGGTCGTCTGATCGGCCTGATCGAGCTAAGCACGTTGGCCGATGATCTTTTCATCCACATTTTGCCGGAGGAATTCCTCAAGGAGATCACGGATATGGAAAAATCCATCGCCTTTGCGAATAAAGCGCGCGCCCTCACCGCCCGGGATACCATGCGCCCGCCCGCCTGGGTCAAACGCGGCGAGACGGTAAAAGAAGCCTTCAGGAAAATGCACGACAACAAACTGCCGGGCCTCCCCCTGGTGGATGAGTTGTACCAGGTCATCGGCTATATCAATCTGCTGGAACTGTTGTCGTTGTGCATTCAGACGACCAATGGCGAAAACCTGCCCGAGGTGAAGCAATGAATCTCATCTGGTTAGCGGGTGGTGTTTTCGTACTGACGTATATCCTGATTGTCAGCGAGAAAATTCCTCGCACCATCTCCGCGCTCTTAGGCGGCCTGGCGATGATTCTGTTTGTCATCCCCCAGGAAGAAGCGTTCCGCGCTATCGATTGGAATGTGATTTTTCTCCTGGCAGGGATGATGATTATTGCCAATGTTCTCAAGGAAACCGGCCTGTTCCAGTGGATCGCCCTCCAGGCCGTGCGTTTGGGGAAAGGCGATCCCTTTCGGGTGTTGCTCTTGCTCTCGTTGATTACAGCGGTGGCGTCCGCCCTGTTGGACAACGTCACCATCGTTGTGCTGATCGCGCCGGTTACGCTTTTCGTTGCCTCGACCCTGCGAGTCAGCCCTGTGCCCATGCTGATCGCCGAAATTCTGGCCTCCAATATCGGCGGCATGGCTACCCTGATCGGCGATCCGCCCAACATCTTGATCGGCAGCGCTGCCGGGATTGATTTTATGACCTTTCTTGTCAACATGGGGCCAATCTCTCTGATTGTCCTGGTGGTTTTCCTCGGCATGGCGCGGCTGATGTTCAAGAAGGAGTTGAGCGCGCAGGGGGAATCGAAGATCGACATTTCGGAGCTGGATACTTCCGCTTTGATTACAGACCCGGTCTTGTTGCGCAAATCTCTGATTGTTTTGGGAGGCGTCACCGTGGGGTTTGTGCTGCATGGCGCGCTGCATCTGGAACCAGCCACCATCGCTTTGACGGGAGCAACCTTATTGATCCTGTGGAGCAAAAACGATCCCCACCACGCCCTGCGCGACATCGAATGGACGACCCTGTTCTTTTTCTTCGGGCTGTTCATCACTGTGGAGGCCATTGTGGATGTGGGATTGATTCAGATGGTGGCCGATGCAGCCTTGCGCCTGACCGGGGGGAATCTGCCGCTGACCTCCATGCTGCTGATCTGGTTTTCTGCGCTGGCATCCGGCATCGTAGACAACATCCCCTACACGGCTACCATGATCCCCATCGTCGAGAGCCTGGGGCAGGCCATGCCGGTAGAGCCGCTGTGGTGGTCGTTGGCGATGGGCGCAGACCTGGGCGGCAACCTGACCCTGGTCGGTGCTGCCGCCAATGTGGTGGTGGCCAGCCTGGCCGAGAAGAGCGGCTACCCGATCAGCTTCGGTCGCTTCCTGCGCTATGGCGTCATCACAACCGTCATGTCCCTCACCCTGGCAAGCATCTACGCCTGGTTACGTTACCTCTAAAAGCGGCCAGAGATGATTGCTTCGATAGAAAGTTTCGTTATTGCAAACCTGCAAGCGATCTATGACCGTATGGGCTGGTTGGGCGTCGCGGGTTTGCTGGTGTTCGAGAACGCCACCGGGATGATGCCCAGCGAGATCATTATGGGGCTGGCTGGCTGGATGCTGCTGGCCGCCCATGGTGTCCCGTTTGTCTACGTCTTTCTTTGGGGCGCCCTTGCCGCGCTGGCAAGCACAGTTGGTGCATCGATCACGTACTGGGCTGCCAACCTGGGCGGCAGGCCGGTCGTGGAGCGCCTGGCGGGTTGGTTTCGGATTGAGGTGCAGCACATCGAACGCGCGGAAACGTACTTCCACCGCTGGGGTACAGGGGTCGTGCTGTTTGGGCGCATGATTCCGGGTGTGCGCACGTTGATCAACATCCCCGCCGGTTTGGCCCGGATGCCGTATGGCAAATTTGTGCTCTACACCCTGCTCGGTTCATACATCTGGTGTACGCTACTGATCAGCGCCGGCTATTTTCTGGGGTACGAATGGGGGCGGATCAGCACGCTGGTCAAGCAGGTTGCCCCCTGGCTGCTGCTGGTAGGCGTTATCGTGTGGGTGGCGATGTATTTTCGCAGGACTTCGCTGCGCTCGTAATGAGGCCACAGGCATGAAGTGTGTAAGTCCTGTCAGAATGACACACAACCCCTGTCATTCTGAGGGAGCGCAGCGACCGAAGAATCCGGAGCGCAGCGACCGAAGAATCCGGAGCGCAGCGACCGAAGAATCCGGAGCGCAGCGACCGAAGAATCCGGA
>JALUWE010000167.1 GCA_027019845.1 Anaerolineales bacterium
GTCGATGCGCCCGATGTCGATCAGCGCGGCCGGGCTGGAGAGGCGCAGTTTCATGGCCGGTAGCAGGCTGTGGCCGCCTGCCAGCAGGTATGCGCCGCTGTGTTTTTGCAGCAGTTCCACGGCCTCGGCCATGGTATTGGCTCGGTAATACTCGAAATCAGGGGGGTACATGGGCTAACCTCCGTTCTGGCTGTGGATCACCCGCCAGATTTTCTCTGCGGTGTAGGGGAGTTCCATATGTTTGACGCCGAAGGGGGAGAGCGCGTCGATGATGGCGTTGCAGACCGCGGGGGTGGCTGCAATCGTGCCCATCTCGCCCGCGCCTTTGACGCCCAGCGGGTTGTGCGGGGAGGGGGTTTCGACACGGTCGGTCTCGATGGTGGGGAAGTGATCGGCGCGCGGGATGGCGTAGTCCATCAGCGAACCGGTCAGCAATTGCCCGTTTTCGTCGTAGATGCCGTGTTCGAGCAGGGCCTGTCCCACGCCCTGGGCGATGCCGCCGATGATCTGTCCTTCTACGATCATGGGGTTGATCACTTTGCCGACGTCATCTACCGCGACGTAACGCTGAATCTCCACCTGGCCGGTTTCGGGGTCGATCTCGACCTGGGCGATGTGAACGCTGTTGGGGAAGGTGAAGTTGGCCGGGTCGTAGAAGGCTTCTTCTTCCAGGCCGGGTTCCAGCCCCTCGGGCAGGTTGTGCGCGGTGTAGGCCGCGAAGGCCACTTCCGCGAAGGCTTTGGCTTTGTCGGGTGAGCCTTTGACGTAGATTTTGCCGGTTTCGCGGTCGTAGACCATGTCTTCTTCCGCGGCTTCGAGTTGGTGTGCGGCGATTTTGATGGCTTTGGCGCGGATTTTCTCTGCGGAGCGCACCAGCGCGCTGCCGCCGACGGCCGCGCTGCGGCTGCCGTAGGTGCCCATGCCAAACGGCACGCGGGCCGTGTCCCCGTGGATCACTTCGACGTCCTCCAGCGGGATGCCCAGTTCATCGGCCACCACCTGCGCGAAGGTGGTTTCGTGTCCCTGGCCGTGGGCGTGCGAGCCGGTGAAGACCGAGACCTTGCCGGTGGGGTGGACGCGGATCTGCCCGCTCTCCCAGAACCCGACCGCAGAACCGAGCGAACCGGCCACCGCGGAGGGCGCCGGGCCGCTGGCCTCGATGCAGCCGGCGATGCCGATGCCTACCAGCCGGCCTTCTTTGCGCGCTGCGGCCTGGGCTTTGCGCATGGCGTCGTAGTCGGCCAGGGCCAGGGCTTTGTCGAGCACTTTGTGGTAGTCGCCGCTGTCGTACAGGAAGGCGACCGGGGTCTGGTAGGGGAAGTCCTCTTTGGGGATGAAGTTCTTGCGCCGGATGTCGACCGGGTCCATGTCCAGTTCGCGGGCCGCGATGTCCACCATGCGCTCGATCAGGTAGCTGGCTTCGGGCCGTCCCGCGCCGCGGTAGGCGTCCACCGGCACGGTGTTGGTGAGGGTGCCCCACATTTCGCCGTATACGCCTCTGATTTTGTACAGGCCGGAGAGCAGGGTGATGTACAGGGCGGTGGGGATCAGCGGCGCGAAGGTGGAGATGTAGGCGCCCTGGTCGGACCAGGTTTGCACGTGGATGCCGGTGATGGTGCCGTCTTTTTTGAGGGCCAGCTTACAGTGGGTGACATGGGCGCGGCCTTGCGAGTCGGTCATGCTGGATTCGCTGCGGGTAGCCACCCATTTGACCGGGCGGTTGATGGCCCGTGCCACCCAGGGGACGATGATCTCTTCGGGGTAGTGGAAGATTTTGCTGCCGAAGCCGCCGCCCACGTCCGGGGAGATGACGCGCAGCTTGTTCTCCGGGATGCCCAGGGTGAACGCGCTGAGCAGCAGGCGGATGGGGTGCGGGTTCTGGCTGGTGGTCCACAGGGTCATCTCTTCGGTGGCCGCGTTCCATTGGGCCACCGCGGCGCGCGGTTCCATGGCCGTGGGGATCAGCCGTTGGTTGACCAGCTCGAGTTCGACCACGTGTTCGGCCTCGGCGAAAGCCTGGTCGGTTTCCTCTTTGTTGCCCAGCGCCCAGGTGTAGCTGATGTTGTTGGGTACGCTGTCGTGTACCAGGGGCGCGCCGGGTTCGGTGGCTTTGCGGGGGTCCACCACCGCGGGCAGGGGTTCGTAGTCCACCTCGATCAGGTCGAGGGCGTCCGCGGCGATGTAGGGGGTTTCGGCCACCACCGCGGCCACGCCGTCACCCACGTGGCGCACCTTGTCCGGGGTGAGCGGCCAGCGGTCGGGCACGTTGATGTTGGGGACGTTCCAGCCGCAGGGCAGTTTGCCCACGCCGCCGTCGATCAGGTCTTGTGCGGTGTAGACCGCGATCACGCCGGGGAGTGCTGCGGCTTTGCTGGTGTCGATGCGCTTGATTTTGGCGTGGCCGTAGGGGCTGCGCAGGATGGCCAGGTGCGCCATGCCCGGCAGGGAGAGGTTGGCGACGTAGCGGCCTTTGCCTTGAATGAAGCGCGGGTCCTCGACGCGTTTTACGGATTTACCGATGTAGCGAGTCATGCCTCACCTCCGATGGTTTCTGCCGCGGCGGCCACGGCTTTGACGATGTTCTGGTAGCCGGTGCAGCGGCACAGGTTGCCTTCCAGGCCGTGACGGATTTCGGTCTCGGTGGGGTGGGGGTTGTCTTGCAAGAGGGCGTAGGAGGACATGATCATGCCGGGAGTGCAGAAGCCGCATTGCAGCCCGTGTTTTTCCCAGAAGGCCTCTTGCAGAGGGTGCAGGTTGCCGTTTTGTGCCAGGCCCTCGATGGTGGTGACACTGGCGCCGTCGGCCTGCACGGCCAGCACGGTGCAGGATTTGACCGCCACATCATCGAGCAGGACGGTACAGGCGCCGCACTGGCTGGTGTCGCAGCCGACGTTCGTGCCGGTCAGGCCGAGCACGTCCCGCAGGTAGTGTACCAGCAGCAGCCGGGGTTCTACCTCGTGGGTATGCTGCACCCCGTTGACGGTAAGGGAAATGGAATGTGTCATATGGGACCTCCTGTGTGGGTGTGTAAGAGATGGGCAGTGTCCGGTATTCAGTATTCAGTGGACGGTATTCAGTATTCAGTGGGCAGTATTCGGTATTCAGTGACAGTACTTACGCAGTTGAGACCTCACAGGTCTACAACCACACGATGCAGGAAGATTTTACCCAAAATAGATTGCATCCGGGCATCTCCATGCGCTTTGAGACCTGTGAGGTCTGGGTGCGACTTTTCAAGTACGTAAGTCCTATCAGTGAGAAGCAGCCTGATTACTGAACACTGAACACTGTATACTGAACACTGAACACTGAACACTGGCTACTGAACGCGCGCCCGGGGCATGGGGCGTTTGGGGGTGTCTTCCAGCAGGCCGCCGTGCCCGAGGGGGATGAAATCCGCGCGAGTGAGGTGGTCTCCGGCCAGCAGGCGGGGGAGCACCCAATCGACGATGTTGGTTTTGTGGCTGCGGGCGCAGCCGGGCGCGCCCAGCACCGGCACGCCTTCCAGGTAGCCGAGCATGAGCAGGTTGCCGGGGTCTACCGGCACGCCCAGACATTCGACCCGGCCTCCGGCGCGCTCCAGTGCGCGCGGCACGATGTCGTGGCGGTCCATGATAGCGGTTTCGCCGGCCAGCACGATCAACTGCGCGCCTGCCGCGCGGCGCCGATCCAGGGTTTCCGCCAGGGTGACCTCACTGCTTTCGTCTTCCAGCGGTATGTAGTCGGTGGTTGTGATTTCCGAACCCAAATTTTCGATGCGTTGTTTGAGGGGTTGGAAATCGCGGTTTAGTTTTTCGTGAATGGAGACGGCGCCGGAAAAAATCATGCTCACCCGTTTGGGGGTGAGCATATCGATGGAAATGAGTGCGCGGTTTCCGCTATTGGCAATGCTTTCGACGTGGCAGACGGAATTCTGAGGCACCGCGAAGGGGATGATTTTGACGGTGGCGACGATCTGCCGTTGGTGGACCGGGGTGTGGTTTTTCAGGGTTGCGATGGTGATGCCCTCGTACTGGTTGATGCGATACAGCCGTTCCACGTCCACACGCAGGATGCCCAGGCCGGTGGCGAGCAGGTTGACGCGCCCGGCAGAAGGGCCGACGAGGCGAAGGCCGCACCCCAGCGCGGCGGCCACGCGGCGGGCCGCCTCGTTCTCCCCAACATCGTCCGGCGCGAGCTCGGCCACGTACACGGTTTTTCGTCCGATGTCCCGTAAGGTCTGGATATCTTTCCCCGAAAGCGCCCGGCCTTTGCGCAGCAGGCGGCGGCCATTGGGGCCAGCAATGTTGTGGCCGAGGATTTTGCCTTGCGCCTGCGCGATGGGAACTGGGCCGAATTTCATTCCGTGGTTTCGATCTTGCTCTTTACACAATCGAAGAAGGTTGCGGTCATCTTGCGGGTAACGCTGGGCATTAGCCGGGCTGCGGTGGCCGCAATTTTCCCTACGATGGCGATCTCAGCCGACCATTGAAGCTCGGTGGTGCCGTTTTCCGCCCCGTTTGTCAGGCGCATCTCACTGACTACGTCCGCCGCGCTGCCCGGCGCGTCCCCGTGGGCTTTCATCTTGGCGTAGTGGGGTGGCTGTAGCTCGACGAAGTCGATGTTGGCGTTGAACACCACGCGCATATTTCCCAGGCCGAGTGAGGCGACGGCTTTGAATTGTTTGCCAGGAACGACGATCTCCAATGTGTCCAACCCAGGAACACACTGACTGATGGAGGCGGGTTCCACGAGGAAATTCCATACATGTTCGAGAGGGGCGTTGATGGTTACAGAGCCGTCAAATTGCATTTGATCTCCTGAGTTCGATGCACTTCCCTCCTGCGATATATCCAATTATGCAAATATCTTGCGGTGTTCTTATGATAGTAGATCGAAGCGAGTGTGTCAAGAAAACTGGCGTAAATCATCACGTCTCAGGTGGGGATTTACACCGGCAGGGTTAGCGTTTGCCCGTGCTTTCTTTCGCTTTCCTGGTCGTTTCGCCACCCCGCGGCATGGTATAATTTGCGCGCATTTCTTTCACGAACAGGAGCGATGGTCATGTCAGGACATTCCAAGTGGTCAACCATTAAAAGGAAAAAAGGGGCCATGGACGCGAAGCGGGGCAAAATTTTCACCCGACTGGCGCGCGAGATCACGGTAGCGGCACGCGAGGGGGGCGGGGACCCGGAAATCAATTTCCGTTTGCGATTGGCAATCGACAAAGCCAAATCCGAAAACATGCCCAAAGAGAACATCGAGCGCGCCATCAAGCGAGGCACAGGCGAGAGCAAAGAAGGCGCGGACCTCGAGGAAATCATGTACGAAGGGTATGCCCCGCACGGGGTTGCCCTGATGATTGAAGTGGTCACCGATAACCGCAACCGGGCGGTGGCCGATGTGCGCCACGTTCTCTCCCGTTATGGCGGCAGTCTGGGCGAAGGCGGCTCCGTGGCCTGGCAGTTTAACCGTACTGCATATTTTGCTCTGAGCGCGGAGGGGATGGATTTTGACGAGGTGTTCATGGCCGCGGTAGACGGCGGCGCGGAGGACGTCACCGAGGACGGGGAGACCATTGAAATTTTTGCCCCCGTCGAGGCTTTCAAATCTATCAGCGACCAGTTACAGGCTATCGGTGTGCAACCCCAGGAAGCCGGGCTGAGGATGATTCCCTCTCACGAAGTCTCGCTAGGCCCGGAAGAAACCCTTAAAGTCATGCGGGTGATCGAAGCTCTCGAAGACCTGGATGACGTGCAAAACGTATATTCCAACCTGCACATCTCCGAAGAGGCGCTGGCACACCTGGAGGCCGTTTGATTTGCTGGCCATAGGCATCGATCCGGGGACGGCTACGACCGGTTATGGATTGGTTCGGGAGATAGAGGACGGAAGTTTGATCGCGGTTGGCTATGGCGTGATCACCACCCCGCCCCGTACACCGGACGCGGAACGTCTTTCCCAACTCTACCAGGAGTTGAAGGCCATCATCCAGCTCCACCGCCCGGATAGCGGCGCGGTGGAGAAGTTGTTTTTCCAACGCAACGTCAAGACCGCCATTACCGTAGCGCAGGGCCGCGGCGTGGCGATGTTGGCCCTGGCACAGGCCGGCCTGACCGTGGCGGAGTACACCCCCCTCGAAATCAAGCAAGCCGTGGCGGGCTACGGCGGCGCAGACAAATACCAGATGCAGCACATGGTGCGCGCCCTGTTGGGCCTGGACGAAATCCCCAAACCCGACGACGCCGCAGACGCGCTGGCCGTCGCCATCTGCCACCTGCACAGTGTCAGGATGCAGGCGTTGTACGTGAAGCGTGAAGCGTAATGCGTAAAAGGGTAGACAAGTGAGACAAGTAAGACAAGTCAGACAAATAAGACAAGTCAGACAAATAAGACAAATAAGACCATGATCGCCAGCCTCCGCGGCACGCTCCTCCACAAAGAAAACAACAGCCTGGTGATCGAAATCGGAGGGGTGGGTGTCGAAGTCTTTGTGCCCGCCCCGCTGCGCGACCGGTTCACCCCCGGCGAGCTTGTTTCCCTGCACACCTATCTGGTGGTGCGCGAAGACTCGTTGACGCTGTACGGCTTCGAGACCCTGGAGGAGAAAGAATTTTTCACCCTTTTGCTTGGGGTAAGCGGGATCGGCCCTCGTCTGGCGTTGGCCGGATTGTCCACCCTCAATCCGGACTCCATCCGCCGGGCGGTTTTCCACGAGCAGCCCGAGGTGTTCAGCCGCATCCCGGGCGTGGGCAAAAAGACCGCGCAGAAAATTTTGCTGCACCTGCAAGACCGCATCCGTGCGGTGGATGATCTCGCACCGGTAGCCGCCCTGACCGACGTCGATACCGAGGTGCTGGAAGCCCTGATCGCGTTGGGATACAGCGTGGTCGAGGCCCAGGCCGCCCTCCAATCCATCCCCCGCGACGCGCCCCAAGACGTGGAAACACGCTTGCGGCTGGCGTTGCAGTATTTTTCGTAGAGCGTAAAGCGTAAATGGAGGTAGATGTGTTCCAGGACAAGAAGATCGCTTTCATCGGGCCGGGAGTGATGGCCGGAGCCATGATCGCTGGATTGATCCGCGAAAAAGTCGCGCCGGTGGAGTCCATCCTGATCGCCGGGCCGAACGTTCGCCGTAACGAGCAATTACAGCAGAAATACGGTGTGCAGCCCTTTACCGATAACGCGCAGGCCGCCTCCCAGGCCGATGTGGTGGTGCTCTCGATCAAACCCCAGACCCTGGACCGGGTGCTGGACGATCTGGTCGGGAAGGTCAAACCAGACGCGTTGGTGCTCTCCATCATTGCCGGCGCGCCGATCAGCAAAATTGCCCGCGGGTTGAAGCACGATGCCATCGTGCGCTCGATGCCCAATACCCCGGCACGCATCGGCCGCGGCATCACCGTGTGGACCGCCTCCCCCGCGGTCACGGAAGCCCAACAGGAGATGGCCCGCCAGATTTTGAGCGCGTTGGGCGACGAAGTCTTCATGGACGACGAAAAATACCTGGACATGGCGACCGCGCTGTCCGGCACCGGCCCGGCCTACGTTTTCCTGTTCATGGAAGCCATGATCGACGCGGGGGTGCATCTCGGCTTCCCCCGCCGGGTGGCCGAAAAACTGGTGGTGGAGACCCTGCGCGGCTCGGTGGCCTACTACCTCAACAGCAGCGAATCCCGCCCCCTGCACCCCGCCCGGATGCGCAACCAGGTCACTTCCCCCGGCGGCACGACCGCGGCCGCGCTCTATTTTCTGGAAAAAGCGGGTTTCCGCACCGCCATCTCGCGCGCTATTTGGGCCGCCTACGAGCGCTCGCGTGAACTGGGGCACGACCCCGAAGCGCACGCCCCCGAGACCACCTGAAGCACACCGCGGATACTCAGCAGCAGTACTTACGCAGTTGAGACCTCACAGGTCTACCACCACACAATGCAGGAAGATTTCACCCGAAATAGATTGCATCCGGGCATCTCCATGCGCTGTGAGACCTGTGAGGTCCGGGTGCGACTTTTCAAGTGCGTAAGTCCTATCAGTAGCAGGACTTACACCGTTTATCCGCTTTTGTGAATTACTGGACAAATCAATTGCTTTCAGGTATGATTTGCACGCTTAATTCCAGCCACGTAGACACTCGAAATGGATCAAACAACTGCATTATTGAAACGATTAACCGAGGCGCACGGTGTCCCCGGGTATGAAGCCCCTGTGCGCGCGGTTGTGCGTGAATTTTTAGCCGGCCTGGGGGAACTCTCTCAGGACAAAATGGGCAGCGTGATCTGCACCAAGCGCGGCGCGGCTGCCTCCCCCCGTGTGATGCTGGCCGGCCACATGGACGAGATTGGCTTTATGGTCAAGCACATCACCAAAGAGGGCTTTTTGCGCTTTTTGCCCTTGGGTGGCTGGTTTGATCAGGTCTTGCTCGGCCAACGCGTGATCATCAAAACTCGCCAGGGAGACGTGGTGGGCACCATCGGCTCCAAACCGCCCCATCTATTGCCCGCAGACGAACGCAACAAAGTGGTCAAAAAGCGGGATATGTACATCGACATTGGCGCGACCAGCCAAAAGGAGGTCGAAGCCGCGGGGGTGCGCGTGGGCGATCCGGTCATCCCACGAGCCGATTTCGTGGTGCTCAACAACGGCAAAGCCTATCTTTCCAAAGCCTTCGACGACCGGGTGGGCACTGCCCTGGTGATCGCTGCCTTGCAAGCCTTACAACAACAGGAGCACCCCAACACCGTGTACGGCGCGGTCACCGTGCAGGAGGAAGTCGGCCTGCGCGGCGCGCGCACCAGCGTTTGGGCCGTCGATCCCGATGTCGCCATCATTCTGGAGTCGGACATCGCCGGGGACGTGCCCGGCATCAAACCCGAACAATCCTCGATCAAACTCGGCGCAGGCCCGACCATGGTGGTGTACGACCGCTCCATGATCCCCAATCTCGCACTGCGCAACTTCGTCTCGGACACTGCCGAAGAGATCGGCGTCCCCTTGCAGTTTTCCGCCATCGAGGGCGGTGGCACCGACGGGGGCGCGATTCACCAATACAAAACCGGCGTGCCCACCGTGGTGCTGGGTGTGGCTGCCCGGCACATCCACTCCCACAGCTCGATCATCCACCGCGAAGACTTCGACAACGCGGTAAAATTACTCACCGCGTTGCTCACCCGTCTGGACGCGGAAACGGTAGCATCGTTCACCGCCTGAAACTTGAGGAAGTTGCCCGGCAGCTTCCTTTGACTTTATGAACCGTTTGGCGTGGAGGTACAATGACTGATTTAATCTCTCAAATCACAGCAGACTTGCAAAAACAAATCGACTCGTTCGAACCGGCTTTTGGCGTGCGGGAGGTTGGCTACGTGATCGAAGCGGGCGACGGCATCGCGCGAGCCAATGGCCTGACCGACGTGCGCGCCCAGGAGCTGGTCCAGTTCGAGAACGGCGTGATGGGCGTGGCCTTCAACCTGGAGAAGGAAAACGTCGGCATCATCATCATGGGTGAATACTCCGGCATCGAAGAGGGCACGATGGTGCGCTCTACCGGGCGTATTGCCTCTGTCCCGGTTGGAGATGGCATGATCGGGCGCGTGGTCAACGCCTTGGGCCAGCCCATCGACGGCAAGGGACCCATTCAGGCCTCCGGTTACCGGCCTGTGGAGCGCATCGCGCCGGGCGTGATCGAGCGCAAAGACGTGGACACACCGGTGATGACCGGCATCAAGGCGATCGACTCGATGACCCCCATCGGCCGCGGGCAGCGCGAGCTGATCATCGGCGACCGGCAAACCGGCAAAACCGCCATCGCCATCGACACGATCATCAACCAGAAAGGCAAAGACCTGATCTGTATTTACGTGGCAATCGGGCAGAAGCGTGCTGGTGTGGCCCGTACCATTGCCACCCTGGAAAAATACGGCGCCATGGACCACACTGTCGTGGTTGTGGCTGCGGCTGACGAGCCGGCCGCGTTGCAATACCTGGCCCCCTACGCGGGCTGCGCAATCGGCGAGGAGTTCATGGAAACCGGACGCGACGCGCTGGTGATCTATGACGACCTGTCCAAGCACGCCTGGGCCTACCGCCAGGTTTCGCTGTTGCTGCGTCGCCCGCCGGGCCGCGAAGCATACCCCGGCGACGTGTTCTACCTCCACTCCCGCCTGCTGGAGCGCGCCGCGCGGCTCGCCGACCATTACGTCATTGTCCCCAAAGATTACCAGGGCGATCTGGCCGACAAAGGGGATGGCGTGGACGGCAAGGTCTACACCGGGCCGATTGCTGCACACGACGCGGAAGAAGCCCGCAAGCAAATGGACAACGCGGATGACTACAAGATCGCCAAAGTGCGTGGCTCCGGCGGCTCCCTGACCGCGTTGCCGATCATCGAAACCCTGTTGGGCGACGTTTCGGCCTACATTCCTACCAACGTGATCTCGATCACCGATGGCCAGATTTACCTGGAGAGCAACCTGTTCTACGCCGGTATCCGCCCGGCGGTCAACGTCGGTCTCTCGGTTTCCCGCGTGGGCGGCGACGCGCAAAGCAAAGCCATGCGCCAGGTCGCTGGCGGCTTGCGGCTGGACATGGCCGCCTTCCGCGAAGTGGCCGCGTTTGCCCAGTTCGGCTCCGACCTGGACAAGGCCACCCAGGCACAGCTGACCCGCGGCCAGCGTTTGCAGGAAATTCTCAAGCAGCCGCAATACCAGCCGGTTTCCCTCGAAAAGCAGATCATCGCCATTTTCGCGGGCACCCGCGGCTATGTGGACGAAATCCCGCTGGAGCGCGTCTCCGAATGGGAAGCCGAGATGCTGCGCTATATGGAAACCTCCCATCCCGACATCGGCAAAGCCATCGCGGAAGAACAGCGCATCTCTGACGAAACCGAAGCCCGCCTGCGTGAGGCCCTGGAGGCCTTCAACGCTACCTGGTCGTGATCAGTGTTCAGTGAGCAGTATTCAGTATTCAGTGTTCAGTGTTCAGTGTTCAGTAGCCAGTTTGGATGATCACCCAACCAGGGAGCGTTAGAGCGTTCAACGAACCACGGAACCAAGAACGGCGTAGGAAGCAGGAAGTAGGGCCAACGTACCCACCAATCAATCACCTAACCAACAGCCACCTAACCACCTAACCGACACCTTATGGCATCAGCACGAGAAATGCGGCTCCGCATTCGGAGCATCAAAAACATCTCCCAGGTCACCCGCGCGTTGCAAGCCGTGAGCGCCAGCCGGGTACAACGCGCGGTCCAGGCCATGTTGAGTTCCCGTCCCTATGCGACCAAAGCCTGGCAGGTGCTCACCCACATTGCCGGGCAGCCCGGTCGCTCCAGCTTGCATCCGCTGTTGGCAGAGCGCGATGAAGTAAATCACGTTTTGGTAATCGTGATCAGCGGGGACCGTGGCCTGGCCGGGCCTTACTACACCAACCTGTTGCGCTTTGTCTTGCAAACGTACCAGGATTACTCCGTGCCGGTCAGCTACATCGCGGTCGGGCGCAAGGGACGCGACTTACTCTACCGCCGCGGCAAGAAGATCATAGCCGAATTCAGCGATCTGCCCGCGCATCCCGCCTTTGGCGATGTCTCGGCCATCGGACGGCTGGCCGTGGATGAGTTTCTCGCCGGGCAGGTGGACGAGGTCCACCTGGTGTACACCGATTACCACAACATGGTGCGCCAGACTCCCACCCGCAAAAAACTGCTCCCCCTGGAGTTCGAGACCACCGAAGAGCGGGTAGTTGAAATCGGCGCAGCCCACCGCGGCCCTTCCCCGGCATACATTTACGAACCCGGACAGGACGAAATCCTGGACAATATCATCCCGCGGTTTACGGCTTTGCAAGTCTACCATGCTGTTTTGGAATCTCTGGCAAGCGAACACGCCTCGCGCATGGTCGCTATGAAGAACGCTACCGACAACGCCACCGAGCTGGCAAAACTGCTGCAACTGGCCTATAACAAAGCCCGCCAACAATCTATCACCAACGAAATACTCGACATCGTCGGCGGCGCAGAAGCCCTTGCGCAGGCGCAGTGAACAGTGAACAGTGTTCAGTGTTCAGTATTCAGTGTTCAGTATTCAGTGTTCAGTATTCAGTGTTCAGTATTCAGTATTCGGTCTAACCAATAAACCACCTAACCAACTCTCCCCTGGAGGCAAGAATGGCAAAAGCAACCGGACGCATCGTTCAGATTCAAGGCGCGGTATTGGACGTCGAATTTCCGCCCGGTGAACTTCCCGAAATTTTCGACGCGGTCGAAGTCCCCCTCGAAGGTCAGAAATACCCGCTGGTATTGGAGGTGCAAAAGCACCTGGGCAACGGATGGGTGCGCTGCGTGGCCATGGATACCACCGATGGCCTCAAGCGCGGCATGACCGCCATAAACACCGGCGCGCCGATCAAAGTACCGGTCGGTGAAGCCGCGTTAGGCCGCGTCTTCAACGTATTGGGACGCCCGGTGGACGGCAGACCCGAAGCAGAAGCCGAGGTGTACTACCCCATTCACCGCCCGGCCCCCTCCCTGGAGGAACAATCCGCCGGGGTCGAAGTGTTCGAAACCGGCCTGAAGGTGATCGACCTGATCGCCCCCTTCACCAAAGGCGGTAAAACCGGCATCTTCGGCGGCGCAGGCGTGGGCAAAACAGTGCTCATTCAAGAGCTGATCCGCTCCATCGCCACCGTTCACAAAGGCAATTCCGTGTTCGCCGGTGTGGGGGAGCGCACCCGCGAGGGCACCCAGATGTACCGCGAAATGATCGAGTCCGGCGTGCTCAAAGACACCGTGCTGGTGTACGGCCAGATGAACGAACCCCCCGGCGTCCGCCTGCGGGTTGGCCTGACCGCCCTGACCATGGCCGAGTATTTCCGTGACCAGGGACGGGACGTGTTGCTGTTTATCGACAACATCTTCCGCTTCAGCATGTCCGGCTCCGAGGTGTCCGCGTTGTTGGGCCGTATGCCCTCCGCGGTCGGCTACCAGCCCACCCTGGCGACCGAAATGGGGCAGCTCCAGGAACGCATCACCTCCACCAAGACCGGCTCGATCACCTCCATGCAGGCGGTGTACGTGCCCGCGGATGACTACTCCGACCCCGCGCCGGTAGCCACCTTCACGCACCTGGACGCCACCATCGCCCTCGAACGCGCCATCGCAGACAAAGGCATCTATCCGGCTGTGGACCCGCTGGCCTCCACCTCCCGTATCTTGGACCCCAACATCGTCGGGGAAGAGCACTACACCACGGCCCGCGGGGTGCAGCAGGTGCTCCAACGCTATAAAGACCTGCAAGACATCATCGCCATTTTGGGCGTGGACGAGTTGAGCGAGGAAGACAAGCTGGTGGTTGGGCGTGCTCGCAAGCTGGAACGCTTTTTCTCCCAACCCATGTTCGTGGCGGAGCAATTTACCGGCCTGGAGGGGCGCTACGTTCCTCTGCGCGAGACCGTGCGCGGCTTCCGCGAAATCCTGGATGGCAAACACGATGACCTGCCCGAACAGGCCTTTTACATGGTGGGCGGCATCGACGAAGCCGTGGAAAAAGCCAAACGCCTCAGCGAGGGATAACCATGCCCATTCGATGCGAGATCGTTTCCCAGGATCGGCTGGTCTGGGAGGGGGATGCAGACATCGTGGTGCTGCCCGGAACCGATGGCGAAATGGGAATCCTGCCCAACCATGCGCCCGTTCTCACTACCCTCAACTACGGGATCATCAAAGTGCGCAGCCAGGGCCGCGAAGAGGTGTTCACCGTCGCGGGCGGTGTGGCCGAGATTCAGCCCACCATTGTGACGGTATTGGCCGACGCGGCCGAAAACGTGGCCGAGATCGACGTGGCGCGCGCCCAGGCAGCCCGCGAGCGCGCCGAGGCCTTCTTGAAAGAAGGGCCTCCCCCGGACACCGACGCGTACCTGCGTATGGAGGCCGCGTTGCGGCGCTCTAACCTGCGCCTGGAGGCCGTGCGTCGCTACCGGCGGGGCGGCAGCCAAATCCCCGGTCTTCAGAGCCAGTCATCCGGCGGAGAAGACCGGAACGCGTAATCATGGCGCTTTTCTCCAAAGATTTGGGGATCGACCTGGGCACCTCCTTCATCCGCATCGCGGAAGGGGGGGAAACGCTGCTGGAAGAACC
>JALUWE010000168.1 GCA_027019845.1 Anaerolineales bacterium
AACCCGTTTTATATCAAGGAAGTGGTAAAGGGACTGACCGAAGACGGTACAGTGGTCTTCAAGGATGGTAAATGGCACTTCAGGCCGATTGGAGACGTGAAGTTGCCGAAGAGCGTGCGGGATGTGATTATGCGGCGGGTTTCCCGCTTTAGTGAGCCTACGCAGGAGATTATCCGCCGCGCCTCGGTGTTGGGGCAGCAGTTCACGATCAGCGATTTGCTCGCGATTTCGGAGAGTTCAGAAGAGCAGCTTCTCAATAGCCTGGATGAAGCATTGGAACGCGACCTGATACGGGAAGTGGAGCGCGGGTCGATGCTGGCATTCAGTCACGCGGACATTCACCAGGTCATCTACGAGGAGTTGAGCGTTCCCCGGCGCCGGGCCTTGCACCGCCACATTGGATTGGTGCTGGAGTCACGCCATGCAGACAACCTGGAACCGGTGGCCGGGCAACTGGCACATCACTTCATCCAGGCCGGGGATCGGGAAAAAGGTCTGGTATACAGCCTTAAAGCCGCGCAGCACGCTAAGGATATTCATGCCTACCAGAGCGCCCTCCGCTGGTACCGGCAGGTCGAAAGACTGCTGCCTACCGGGCAACCATCCTCTCCATACCACATGGAGATGTACGAGGGGCTGGGCGCGATTCTCCGGTTGCAAGCCCGCTATGCAGATGCCAGCAAGGCCTACAACGCGCTGTATAGCGCGGCAGAGGCGTCCAATGATCTGGTGGCCCAGTGCAGAGCTTTGTGCGGCCTGGCACGCGTCCAGGGCGACCTGGGCGACTACACCGCGGCCATCGAGCTGGCAAACCGGGCGGTGAAAACAGCCCAATCCACCGGCGATCAAAACGAGGAGGTAAAAGCGCTGGTGGTTTTGGGGTGGATCGAATACAACCGGGGCGATGTGAAGGCGGCCAAGCAGGTCGCAGAGCAGGCCCTCGAGTTGAGCAACACGCTCGATGCGCGTATGGAAATTGCGCAGAGCTTGAATTTGATGGGCGTAGTTCAGGATGCGTTGGGCAATTACGGGCGGGCGATCAATTATTTTCAAAGCGCTCTCGACATGTATAAGAGTTTAGACAATCGCAATCAGGTCGGGTATATGCTCAATAACCTGGGGGAGAGCGCACGAATGCGCGGCGACTATCAAAAAGCCATTCGCTATTATCAAGATGCGCTGAGTATTGCTCGCGAAATTGGCGACCGGGACGGCGAGATCACGTATTTGAGTAACCTGGGGGCTGCCCGGGTTGGGTTGGGGCAGTACAAAGCTGCTGAGAATGATTTACGAATGGTCATCCAGGCGCTGGAGGCCACGGGATGGGGCGGATTAGCCGAAACATATTGCTATCTGGCAGAGGCATGCCTCCGGCAAAATAACCTCGATGATGCCCTTGCCGCCGCGGAGAAAGCGTTGGCACTGGGGAGGGAGCGGGAGCGCATGGAGCACGTTGGCGCGGCCTGGCGGGTTTTAGGGTTGATCGCCGCTTCCACTTCGGCCCCCATCGTAATTGGGGAGCGCAGATACACGGGCCGCTTGAGGGGCGGCGATACCGGCAAACTCATCCGGAGTCATTACACCGGCGAATTGCGGAAATATTTGCCGGATGACTGTTTCTCCCGCAGCCTGAAAATATTTACAGACCTGAGGATGAAACGTGAACAGGCACGCACCTTGCGCGCCTGGGCAGAATATGAATTGAGCAAGGGGCGCAAAGAACAGGCGCACAAACACTGGACGAAAGCACGCCAGATTTTTAGTGATTTGGGCCTGGAGAAAGAATTAGAGCGAATGGACGACGCGATTTTCGAGAGCTGGCCTGCTTTCAACTAGGCGGATCACAGAGCTACATTTCCCAGTCCGGCTCGCCCTTGGGAATGGAGAAGGTAAAAAGACAGCCTTTGCCGGGGGTGCTGATGACCTCGAGACTTCCCCCGTGCGCGCGGGCGATGGCGCGGGCGATGAATAGACCGACCCCCAGCCCTGCCTCTCTGCGGTGATTCCCCCTCTCGATCTGGTAAAACCGCTCGAATATCTTCTTTTGCTCTTGAGGGACAATGCCCGGGCCCTGATCGCGAACCTCGATCTCCACGCCCTCATCGGAACGCTGTTTGACCAGAACAGAAATTTTGCCTCCCTGGGGGCTGTGTTTGATAGCGTTGGAGAGCAGATGGCCGATAGCCTGGCGAAACAAAACCAGATCGACGTGGACCGTAAACTCATCCAAATATGTGAAGACAACTTCCAGGCCGCCCACCTGGAGATCGTCTTGGTGGGCAGCCAGTAATCGTTTGATTTCGCGCTGAATCGAAACTGGCCGGCGGAAAATCTCCAACCCCTGATCGATGCGTACCAACGTGATCAAATCGTCCACCAGTGAGCGCATCTTTTGAGCATTCTTGCGGGCGTTGGTAATGAATTCGCGTTGCGCCAGAATATTGTCTTGAAACGCCTCCTGAAGGGCGAGATCGAGCGTGCCCATCAGAGCGGCCAGCGGCGTGCGAAGTTCGTGGCTGACAATGTTGGTGATATTTCGCTTGAGCGCTTCGATTTCCTCCTCGGCCGCCTTTCGCTCCCATGCTAACCTGCGCAAGAGCGCATCCACACGGGCCACCAACGTTTCCAGTTGAAAGGGCTTGGTGATGTATTCGTCGGCACCCAGGCGAAGCCCGCGCACAATGTCCTTGTCTTGATTTTTGGCAGTGACCATGATGATGGGGACTTGGGATTCTTTTCGGACACGCTCACAAAATTCCCACCCATCCATTTCTGGCAGCATTAAATCCAACAAGATCAAGTCCGGTGGATGTTCAGCAATTTTTTCTAAAGCTTCTGTGCCGTTGCTGGCCGTACACACCGAATGCCCCTCTTTGGACAGCTTCAATTTCATGATTTGCTGCATATCGGGTTCGTCTTCAACGACCAAAATATCAGCCACGCGAATGCTCCAATGCGAATGTAACGCCTACCGGTAGCGGTCAGGAATCCTACCACATTCGGGGGCCGTTGGCTTCCTCCAACAGTACTACCCGTCCCCCGCGCTATTCCCCTCCACGCCTGGGCTGCCCCCCGCGGATCTCGATTTCCCCCAGCAGGGCGCGCAATGCAGGCTCCTCGACAGCCCGCGCAGCCGAGTCAAGAAACTCTTGCATGTTTTCGTAAC
>JALUWE010000169.1 GCA_027019845.1 Anaerolineales bacterium
CAAGGCAAACCGCACCAGCGCGGCGCGGGTCTTCAGGCCTAATTTTTCCATCCCCCGGCTGCGGTAGGTGTCCACCGTTTTGGAGCTAAGACGCAACTTTTCCGCGATCTCCGCGCTGGTATGTCCCAACGCAACCAGGCGTAACACTTCCTGTTCGCGTTCGCTCAGCACTTCCCAGGGGTCCTGGTCGTCATTCGATCTGGGAGCGATCACCTCGTCGATCAGCACCCGGGTCAACGAGGGATGCACGTACACATCCCCGCGTATGACCGCCCGCATGGCAGAGAGCAGTTCCACGTCCGCGGCCTTTTTGAGGATGTAGCCCGACGCGCCTCCAGCCAGGGCCCGGCGCAGGTATTGGGGGTTGTCGTGCATGGTGAGCACCAGGATTTTGGCCTGCGGCGCGGTCCGCCGCAGCGTGGGCAGGGCCTCCAGTCCCCCCAATCCAGGCATACTGAGATCGAGCAAGATCAGATCGGGCTGCAACTCTTCGGCCAGGGCGAGCACAGCAAGGCCGGAGGAGGCCTCCCCAACCACCTGGAATTCAGGTTCGTTCTCCAGCAGCAAGCGCAAACCGGAGCGCAACACCGCGTGATCGTCGGCCAGTAAAACGCGTTTTTTATCGCTCACGTGATTTCTCCGTTCTCTTCAGGCGTGAGGAGCGGAATGGACACGAAAACGCTGGTGCCTTTACCGGGGGCGCTTTCGATGGTCATGCGCCCTTGCAGCAGCTCGGCTCGCTCGCGAATACCCAAAAGCCCCAAGTGGCCATTGGCGCTCACGGTCCCCGGGTCGAACCCGATTCCGTCGTCTTCGATCACCGTGACCACGTCTCGCTGCCGGTGGTGGACGAGCACGCTGGCAGAGGTGGCCTGTGCGTGGCGGGCGACGTTGGTCAGGGCTTCCTGGACGATGCGGTAAATCGCGGTTTCGATGATTTCGGGCAGCCGATTCTCGCCGATATGCACGGTCAGGTCGGCTTGAATGCGGTGCTGCCTTTGCCACTCTTGAACGAAACGGCCCAACGCGGCCTCCAACCCCAGATCGTCCAACGCGGCGGGCCGTAGTTGCACCGCCAGGTTGTGTACTTCGTCCAGTGTTTGGCTAAGCACCTGGCGCATGTTGGTGACTTGCTCCAGCAATTGCGGCTTTTCGCACACCGCTTCGATGTTGCGCAGGCTGACCATCAGAGAAGTCAGGCTTTGGGAGGTGCTGTCGTGCAGTTCGCGGGCGATGCGGCGGCGTTCGTCCTCCTGTGCGGCGATCACGCCTTCCAAAAGCTGGCGGCGCAATTGCTCACGTTCGCGTTGCAATTCATCCGCACGGGCCAGTTCTGCGGTCATCTGATTGAAGGCCTCTGCCAGGTCTCCGATTTCATCGTCCGCCCAGCGGGGCACGCGTTGCGAAAAATCGCCTTTGGAAACCGCTTCGGTGGCAGAGACCAACGCCAGAATGGGGCGTGTGAGCAGCCAGGTCAGAAAAGTGGCGGCCAACAGGCTGGCGGTGAGCACCGCGACGATGGTCACAGAGAGTTGGGTGGTCAGGTTGGTGATGGTTTGCCGCAGGCTGGTATCCGACACCCCCACGCGGGCCACCCCAGCGCGCCCATCGAAGATCGGCACGGCTACATCCCACACCATGCCCTCGTTGGTTTGTAAGACGCGAGTGTTCTGAAAATCATCCCCCGCTGCCCAATTGGCATCCAATAATTCAATGGGAAATTCATCGCCAAAGGTGTGTGCCAGCACCTCTCCCTGGGGATCGATGACGAAAATGTAGCGAATATCCTGATAGTTGGACTGGGTCTCCAACAAAAGCTGGTGCAGAGCGTATAGGTCGTTGATCAAGATCAGGTCTGTGGCGCGGGCAGCCACATCGCGGGCCACCGAGACCCCCTGTTCTCGCGCTTTTTGCTCCAGCAATCGGATTTGCACGGCGCGGAATTGCAGCGTAAACGCTACGCTGAGCAGCAACGTACTGCCCAATACGATCCCGAAGATTTTCGTGCGGATGCTGACGCTGCCCGCAAAGGCCCAAAACCATTGTGCCCAGTCGCGCCACCGGGAGGTCTTCATTGCTTCACATCCAAAATGCTTTCCACTGCGCTCGCCACCACTTCAGCGGTGCGGTAATCCTGATCCTGCACCATCACGAAACGGTCGTAGTCCAGCACGTCCAGGGCGCGCTGCCCGGCGGGATCGAGGTGCATCGAAAGCATGATTTCCTGTAATTCCACCTTAAGATGCGGGCTGATGTGCGGGCCTACCACGACCGGCGGCATCCCGAACGGCTCGGAGGTGTGAATCACTCGAATCCGGGAGGCCAGTTCTGGATCGCGCTTGAGCGCAAAATCGAGTACCAGCGCATCCACCGAAGCCCCATCTGCCACACCGTGCGCCACCGCATAAATGGCGTCGTCGTGGCTGTAGGTGAAGAACGTGCGGGCAAAGAAGGTTTCCGGTCGCTCGCCCATTTGCTGCAAAAGATATGTGGGATACACGCGCCCGGTGAAAGAAATCGGATCGGTGAAGGCAAATACTTTGCCGCGTAAATCTTCCATAGACTGCACCAGGCTGCCGGCAGACACAATCACCTTCGCCCGGTAGGTAACTTTGCCGTCTACTTGCGGCGCGGCCAGTAACTGCAACCCAAACTGCCGCCCGGCCAGATACGAACTGGTACACACAAACGCCACGTCCACCTCCCCCGCAACCAACAGATCGTTGATTTCGCTGTACGTGCGTCGCTGCACCACTTCCACCGGGCGTCCCAGGGCACTTTCCAGATATTCGAGTAACGGTGCATAGCTCTCAGCCAGGCCTTGCGGGGAAATGACCGCGGCAATGGCTACTTTCAACGGCTTGATCTCACCGCTTTTTGCCTGGGGCAGGGGGGCACGATTATCCAGGTTGATGTATGGCGCGCCATACGCTGGAAGAGGCGACACACACCCTGAGAGCGCCATCCCGCCCAGCAGAAGGACAGAGAAATACGCTATCCACCGTGTTTTCTTTACCATTTACTTGCTCCCACGCATACAACTGCAAAAATCGCTGACTTTCGGCTTTGTTGGCTTTGGTGGTCCCTATTACAGGTCTTACACAGTTCATGCCTTCTGAGCGACCGGCTGTTGCTTGCGTCATTCTGAGCGACAGCGAAGAATCTCGGCGGTGGTGAGGGAGATTCTTCGGTCGCTACGCTCCCTCAGAATGACATCAAGTGGCCGGTTTCGAAGATATTCGAAGAGCTAACCTACAGGCCTATTCAGGCACGTGATTGCGAAGCGGCGTTTTTCCGCTCAGGGTTAGGACTTACGCACTTGAAAAGTCGCACCCAGACCTCACAGGTCTCGAAGCGCATGGAGACGCCCGGATGCAAAAATCTTCCTGCATCGTGTGGTAGTAGACCTGTGAGGTCCCAACTGCGTAAGTACTGTCAGTTTAAGGCCATCCGGCAGGGATTTCCAGGTACAAATGTCCCCAGCGCGGGATGACAAGTGCCCTCCCTTCAAGCCGTCTTCTTCGGTTTACGGGCGATCAATTGCTCGATCCACCGCGGGCGGTCGGCATACTTGCGTTTGCCGGGAACAACGCGGTGAAACAGAATCTCGAAATCGCCAAAAGCGTCCAGCAGTTCACCGGGCTTCAGATGGTACGGCGAGGGATGATCTGCATGGGGGGACGAAACAAACGACTCGAAGACCAACACACCACCCGGCTTCAACCCCCTGCGGTATTGCGTGAATGTGGAGCGGATCAAAAAGCGAAAGTTGAGCACCAGATCAAAATGGTTTTCCGGCAGCCACAGCCGTGACAGGTCGTACACCACTGCGGCGAAATTGCCCCCGTTCTGGCGGGCGCGTTCCATAGCCAGGCGCAACCCGACCAGGGACACGTCCAACGCCAGCACATTCAGCCCGCGCCGGGCAAGAAACAACCCGTTCGTGCCCACTCCCGCGGCAGCATCCAGGGCACAGCCGGATTTTGGCAGCAACCAAAGGTGGTCCATCAGCAGCTGCGCGGGTGGTTTTGCCAGCCAGCCCTGCCCATCCCGGCCATAACGTGCATTCCAACGTAAAGCGTCTTGATTTTCGATTTCGGCTCCCAATTCGTAACTGCTCAGCCAGTAAGTTGCGCCCGTTGCAGATAGCCTTCGATCTGCCCGGCGCGCCATTGCAGATCGGCGCGGGTGTTGTCCAGCGATTTGGCCTGCAACGCGCGGCTGGTCGTCCAGTTGCCGTATAATCCAGTGCCGATCAGGGGCACCAGCACAGTAACCAAAAAAGCGATCACCAGCCGGGTACAAATGCGGATTTTCGTCGTGGATATTGTAATTGACCTTACGCCTTGTGCTTAAACACATCCTTCCCTGACCGTGTTGTGAGATCAGGGAAGGACGCCGGGAGGGAGCTATGGCAAGTCATGCGTGGGCTGAGCATGACCTGGTCGTACTAACGACGGTTAAATTATCCCAGCCCTTCTCAAAATAAAATAGGGACAAATGTCCCTGTTTTTTCGGGACAATTGTCATGAGCGGGGAAGGAGGCAGCGTGGAGGGTAAGCAGGGCGTTTCATCGAAACATTGAAAAGCCCTGGTCACACTTGCGAAAGTCTGGACAAAATTCCGCCTCTCATGTACAATCACCAGCCGAATGAGAACAGGAATCAACCTTGATTTGGAGAGCAGCATTGGCTAACACAAAATCCGCACTCAAACGCATACGCCAGAATCAAAAGCGCCGGTTGCGCAACCGCTACTTTCGCGGGCGCGCCCGTAAATTCGTCAAAAAAGCCCGTATGGCTCTCGCCAGCCAGGATTTGGAGGCGGCGCGCGCCGCCATCACCGAGGCGGTCAGCGCGTTGGACAAGGCCGCGGAAAAAGGCATTCTGCACAAGAACAACGCGGCACGGCGCAAGAGCCGGCTGATGAAACAACTGGCCGCGCTTGAAAAACAAAACGCGTAATTTCAAAACGTTTGTCCTTTGTCCACACCCCCGCGGGAGCCGCTGTGCTCCCGCTTTTTGTGCGTACTCGTGATGTTCGATCAAGAAAAACAAGCCGTCGAAGAGCAGATCATCGCCTACCTCAGCGAAAACGACATCCCGCTGCCGGATGAGATTTCGTGGCTGCCGATCCCCTTCTCTGGGGAGTGGGGCATTTCGACCACATTCTTCAAAACCGCGGCCCAGGAAGCCCGCGCCGGCAAACGGGTGAACGTCCCCCAGCGGGCGCAGGAGATCGCCGCGGGCGTGGCGGCCCGCATTGGCACGCCGCCCGGCTTCAGCCGCGTGGAGGCCGTGCGCGGGTATCTGAACCTGTATTTCTCGGCCCACCAGTTCAGCCGGCGGGTCGTGGACACCGTGCTCGAGCAGGGGGAAACGTTCGGCCACGGCGCGGCGAAGGGCGAACAGGTCATGGTGGAATACTCGCAGCCCAACACGCACAAACCGCTGCACGTCGGGCACCTGCGCAACATGATCTTCGGCGCGGCCATCTGCAACCTGCTGGAGGCCGCGGGGTACCAGGTGGTGCGCGCCAACTATCCCGGCGACACCGGCCTGCACGTGATCAAATGGATGTGGAACTACCTCGAAAATCACGCCGGAGAAGAGCCGGGGGAGGACAAAATCCAATGGATGGGCGACATCTACACCGAGGCCAACCAACTACTCGAAGAAAACCCCGAGCTGGAAAGCGAGATGCGCGCCCTGTTCCGCCGCTGGGAGGCGCGCGACCCCGAAATCATGTCCCTGTGGGAGAAGACGCGTGCGTGGTCCCTGGATGGATTCGAGCAGGCCTATCGCACGCTGGGCATCCGGTTCGACATTTACTATTTTCAGAGCGAGGTGGAAGAAGCGGGCAAACAGATCGTGGAGGAGCTGATCGCCCGCGGGCTGGCCATCGACGAGCGCCCTGAGGGCCCGGTCATCGTGCGGTTGGACGATCTGTTGGGGCTGAAGGAGGAAAAGTACCGCGTTATGGTGGTGCTGCGCTCGGACAGCACTTCGCTGTATTCCACCTGGGACCTGGCCCTGGCGGTGCGCAAATTCCAAGACTTCGACCTGGCGAAATCGATCTACGTGATCGACGTGCGCCAGTCTTTGCACCTGCAACAGGTGTTCAAAACCCTGGAACTGATGGGCTACCCCTGGGCCGACCGGCTGTACCACCTGCCCTACGAGATCGTCAACCTGCCCGGCAACATCACCATGAAATCTCGCGAGGGCACCATCGTGCGGCTGGAGGATTTCATCCGCGAGGCCGTCCGCCGGGCGCGGGAGATCGTGGAGGAGAAGAACCCGGCCCTGCGCGCGGAGGAAAAGGACGCGGTCGCCCGCGCGGTGGCGCTGGGCGCCATCAAATACCCCCTGCTGGCGCGCGATAACACCAAGATCGCCACCTTCGACTGGCAAACCGCGCTGGACTTCAACGGCCAGGCCGCGCCCTACATCCAATACGCACACGTGCGCGCCAACAGCATCCTGCGCAAACTCGAACAACCCATCCCCGGCCCCATCACCCCGCAACACGAGCTGCACCCCGCCGAGATCGAGTTGATCGAGACCATTTCCCGGCTGCCAGACGAAATTCAAAAGGCCGCCGCGGAATACAAAACCCTGCCGGTCGCCAACCTGGCGTACAACCTGGCGCGCGCCTTCAGCGATTTCTACCACCATTGCCCGGTGCTGACCGCGGAGCCGCAAGTGCGCAACTTCCGCATCCGCCTGGTGGTGGCCGCGCGGCAGGCCATCGCCAACCTGCTGAACATCCTGGGCATCCCCGCGCCAGAGCGGATGTAGGCGTAAAGGCGCGCATTCGCGTCATTCGATGCAGACAACGCCGTTCGATACAAACCACAAGGAGTTCATCCATGAAACCCATTCGCACCGTGATCATGGGAGCCGCGGGCCGCGACTTCCACAACTTCAATGTCTTCTACCGTGACAACCCGGACTACAAAGTGGTGGCCTTCACCGCCACGCAAATCCCCAACATCGAAGGCCGCCGCTATCCCCCCGAGCTGGCGGGCGAGCTATACCCCGAGGGCATCCCCATTTACGCCGAAGACGATCTGGTCGCATTGATCCAAAAAGAGAACATCGATCAGGTCGTTTTCGCGTATAGCGACGTCAGCCACAACTACGTGATGGACAAGGCCTCCCTCGTGCTGGCCGCGGGCGCGGACTACCGCCTGCTGGGGTTGCGCCACACCCAGATTCGCTCCACCAAACCGGTGGTGTCCATCGGCGCGGTGCGCACCGGCGCCGGCAAAAGCCAGACCTCCCGCCGTGTCGCCAAAATCCTGCGTGAGATGGGCTTCCGCGTGGCGGCCATCCGCCACCCCATGCCCTATGGCGATCTGGCAAAGCAGGCCGTGCAGCGTTTTGCGGACTACGACGATCTGGCGCGGCACAACTGCACCATCGAAGAGCGCGAGGAGTACGAACCCCACCTGGACAACGGCGTGATCGTGTACGCAGGGGTGGACTACGAACGCATCCTGCGCCAGGCCGAAGCGGAAGTGGACGTGGTGTTGTGGGACGGCGGCAACAACGACCTGCCCTTCTACGCCTCCGACTTCCACATCGTGGTCGCCGACCCCCACCGGCCCGGCCACGAGCTGACGTACTACCCGGGCCAGGCCAACGCCCGCCTGGCAGACGTGTTCGTGATCAACAAAGTGGATACCGCCAGCCCCGACGACGTGATCACCGTGCGCGAAAACCTGCGCACCCTCAACCCCGCTGCGATTGTGGTGGAAGCGGCCTCCCCGATCTTTGTGGAGGACCCGGCCGCGATCCGCGGCACGCGGGTGCTGGTAGTCGAGGACGGGCCTACGCTGACCCACGGGGAGATGGCCTACGGCGCGGGGTGGGTGGCCGCCCGCCGCTTCGGGGCCGCCGAGATCATCGACCCGCGCCCCTTCGCGGTCGGCTCCATCGCCGAGACCTACCGCAAGTACCCGACCACCGGGCAGGTGCTGCCCGCCATGGGCTACGGCCAGAAACAAATGCTGGAACTACAGGCCACCATCAACGCTTCGGATGCCGACCTGGTCATCATCGGTACCCCCATCGACCTGGGGCGGCTGCTCGACCTCAACAAGCCCAGCCAGCGGGTGCGCTACGAGCTGCAGGAAATCGGCCAGCCCACGCTCTCGGAATTGCTGGCCGAAAAATTCGGGAAATAGCTCTCCCCAAAAGACCAACGGGCGAACCGTTTCTGGTTCGCCCGTCTTCATTCTTCCACATCGACATCCAGCCGGTATCCCACTCCCCGGATGGTCTTCAAACATTCGGGATTGCGCGGGTCCTTCTCGATTGCCTTGCGTAACCAACTGATGTGGACGTCCAGGGTGCGGGTATCGCCCATGTAATCGGTTTTCCACACCCGTTTGAACAGTTTTTCGCGTTCCAGCACCTCCCCAGGCTTCTCGAGCAACATTTTGAGCAGTTCGGTAAGCCGGGGGGTCAAACGCGTTTCCACACCATTGCAGCGCACCAGGTTTCGCTCCAGGTCGAGCGAGATGGCGCCCGCGGTGAGCACTTTGGAGCTTTCGCGCGGCAAAAGCGGTTCGATACGGTTGACCAGTTTACGAATGGTAAAAGGCAGCTTCAGAATGACATTGACATCCACGTCGCCGGATACAGGATGCTCGGGATTAGCGATCAACAGGATGGGGGTGCCATCCACCGCGTCTCGCATCGTCTGGCATATCCGTTTACCGCTGGACCGTAACGAAGCCGCGTTGATGACCACAATATCCGGCCCCACTACAGGCAGTGCCTCCACCGCGGCTTTACCGGTCATAACGGTTTCGACATGGTATCCTTTTTTTCGCAGCGCGGGAATAAAAGCGGGTGTAGCTGTTCGCCGGCCTTCGATCCAAAGAATTTTTGCGTGCATTCAAAACATCCTCGAAAACTCGATCAAACCCCGTTCCCCACTAGCTTAAAATTTTAACATTTTTGTTTTAACATTTCTGCAACGCAGGATTATACACGTTTTCTAACGAGTTGAACATGCCTTAATTCCCTCTGTAAAATTCTTGACACCTAGTTGCAACACATCCCTCCCCGTGATAGAATTGATTGTCCCGCAATTTTATGAAAGCACGAGAGATGTGTGTGGCTGGGTAGACAACCAAGACCAATAAGACAAGACAAGACAAGACAAGACAAGTAAGACAAGTAAGACAAGTAAGACCAATAAGACAAGTGAGACAACCCGGAGGCAAATATGCCCGACCAAATGGTTGAAGTTGTGATCGATAGTATCAGAGTCAGTCTGATGTCACAACAAAGAATAGTGATTTTGCGAGAACGGGGCGCTGAGCGTTACTTGCCAATCTGGATCGGCCCATACGAGGCCGAGGCCATTACCATCGCTTTGCAAGAAGTAGAGGTTGCCCGACCTCTGACCCATGACTTGCTCAACAACGTGTTTCGCGCCCTCAACGCCCGTCTGATTCGCGTGGAGGTGACCGCCTTGCGCGATGAGGTATACTACGGAAACATCGTTGCCGAGGTGGACGGCATGACCCTTGATGTGGATTCCCGGCCCTCGGACGCGTTAGCGCTTGCGGTTCGCGCCCACATTCCTATTTTGGTTTCCAAAAGCGTGATGGATGCTGCCGGAATCATCCCCGAAGAAAATCTGGAAGAAAGTATGAAAACGGCCCCGGAACTCGCCGAAGACGAAGTGGAAGACGAAGTTATCGAGGAAAGGTTATCTGTCTTCGAAGATTTTTTGGACAAACTGGAAATCGAAGAAGACGATGAAGAAGAATAGCAGGAGATTGGCTGCCACGATGACCGGGGAAGGCCGGGCTTTTCGACCCGCAGCCCCGGTTTTTCGATTAAGATTATTGTGCTGAATTCGTGTTCTTGTGCCATTCGATGCCAAAAGTGATATGAGCGATTATCCCCCGGAAACTGACAACACCGCCCCGCCCCAAATCGTCCCCCAAAGCCGTGAGGCCGAGGAGGCCGTTTTGGGCGCGGTGATGATCAACCCCGAAATCTACTACGAAGTAGCCCAGTTCCTACAGGCCGACGACTTCTACATCCACCGCCACAAATGGATTTGGGAGGCCTTCGTGCGCCTGCACGAACGGCGGATGCCCATCGACTTCCTGACCGTCTCTGAAGAACTGGATCAGATGGGGCAACTGGCTGAAATCGGTGGCCCCGCGTACCTGACCGCGCTGATCAACAACGTCCCCACCTCCCTGCACGCCGAGGCCTACGGCCGCATCGTCGAAGAGACCGCCATCCGCCGCCGCATGATCGCCGCAGCCAACGACATCGCTAAAATCGCCTATCAGGAAGACCTGGCCGTCGAAACCGCCATGAACGAGGCCGAAAAGGCCATCTTCGGAGTCAGCGAACGCCGCCTGAACACCGCGTTGCAACCCATCCAGCACGTGCTGAGCGAATACTACGACCGCATCGACCAACTTGCCAACCGCGACGAAGACATCCTGGGCGTACCCACCGGCTTCATCGACCTCGACCGCCTGCTGAGCGGTCTACAGCCCTCCGACTTGCTGATCATCGCCGGGCGCCCGGGCCAGGGTAAGACCGCGCTGCTCATGTCCATCGCGCGCAACGCCGCGCTGTACAAAAAGCATGTCGCCATCTTCTCGCTCGAAATGTCCAACGAACAGCTCGTCCAGCGGCTGATCTCCCAGGAAACCGGCATCGACTCCCAACGGCTGCGTACTGGCAAACTCAACGAAGACGAGTGGCCGCTCTTCGCTCACGCTATCGAAGTGCTCAGCGACACCCACATCTATCTGGACGACACCCCGGCCATCACCCCCCTCCAGCTGCGCACCAAATGCCGCCGCCTGCACATGGAATTCAACCTCGACCTGATCATCGTGGACTACATCCAACTGATGAGCAGCGGGATGCGCAACGAAAACCGCGTCCAGGAAGTCTCCTACATCTCCCGCCACTTGAAAATCCTGGCGAAGGAACTCAACGTGCCCGTACTGGCCGCCGCGCAGCTCTCCCGCGCGGTGGAACAGCGCGCCGACAAACGCCCCGTCCTCTCGGATTTGCGCGAATCCGGATCGCTCGAACAGGACTCGGACATCGTCATGTTCATCTACCGCCCCGACCAATACGAAAAAGATACCGTCAAACAAAACGTGGCCGAAATCATCGTCGCCAAACACCGCAACGGCCCCACCGGCAGCGTCGAACTCATCTTCCGCCCCTCGCTCGCCAAATTCGAGAACGCCGCCACCCGCCAGGTCGATCTGGCACAGATGGGGTAGGAGATCGAGAAGCGGGCATTTGCAATCAGGCAAAAGTCCAATTACCCAATACCCATCCTTCGACTTCAGGCTCACTCCGCTCGCCTTCCGCTCAGGATGCAATACCCAATTACTCAATTACCCAATTACCCACCCCCCCACTCGAACTCCATGCCTCCCTTCCCAGGCTTCCCTTCCGGCAAAGTCCGCCACACGCCCATCCCGGCCACCTTCTTCAGCGAACTGTTGCCGCAAATCGACCATCTGGCCGAACTCAAACTCACCCTGTACCTCTTCTGGCGTATCCACCGCATGGAAGGCACTTTCCGTTTCCTGCGCCGGGAGGACATCGCGCAAGATGCGATATTCATGCAAGGCCTGGGAGCGACCACAACCGAACAAAACAACGCCCTGGACGAGGCCCTCGAACGCGCCCTGCTGCGCGGCACCCTCCTCGCCGCACACCCCACCCAACCCGGCAGGGGTAACGGAACCCTGTACTTCCTCAACACCCCCAGAGGGCGCGCCGCGGTGCAGGGCCTGGCCGAAGGCAAATGGCAGCCCGAAGACCTGCCCAACCTGCCCGTGGAACTGGCGCACGAACGCCCCAACATCTTCCAGCTCTACGAAGCCAACCTCGGCCCCCTCACCCCCCTGATTGCCGACACCCTGCGCGACGCGGAAGCCACCTACCCCGCCGAATGGATCGAAGAGGCCTTCCAGATCGCGGTCGCCAACAATGTGCGAAAGTGGCGCTACATCGAAGCCATCCTCGAATCCTGGCAACAACAAGGACGCGATGACCAAAAAGATCGATCAGCTGCTGGCACAGACTACCGCAAATACATCCAGGGAAAATTCTCCGACTACATCGAGCACTGAGCCGATGCCGCCCCCGCCCCAACCCGACATGATCGGAGACCCCGACTGCCCCCACTGCCACGGCGCAGGCTATTTGCGCGCCGACGTGCCGGTCGGCCACCCCGATTTCGGCAAACTGCAACCCTGCGTCTGCCGCCAGGCCGACGTTCAGCAACAGGTGCGCGAGCGACTCTACGCCCTCAGCAACCTCGAAGAACTCGCCAACCTGACCTTCGAGACCTTCAAACCCCGCGGCCAGATCGGCCTCGGGCCGTTTCAAGCCGACTCCATCGAAAGAGCCTATAACCAGGCACGCCAGTTCGCCCAAAACCAGCAAGGCTGGTTGCTCTTGCAGGGAAAATACGGTTGCGGCAAAACCCACCTGGCCGCGGCCATCGCCAACTACGCGGTCCAGATGGGCGTTCCGGCCCTCTTCATCACCGTTCCCGATTTGCTCGACACCCTGCGCTTCGCGTACAACGACCCCCACGCCACCTTCGAGCAGCGTTTCGAGCAAATCCGCCGCGCGCCGCTGCTGATCCTGGATGACTTCGGCACCCAAAACGCCACCAGTTGGGCACAGGAAAAACTGTTCCAGATCATCAACTTCCGCTACATCAACCGCCTGCCGCTGGTCGTCACCACCAACCTGGCCCTCGACCAGATCGAAGCCCGCATCCGCTCCCGGCTGCAGGACCCCGACCTGGTCACCCGCGTCCCGATCATGGCCCCGGACTACCGCCGCCCCTACGACGACACCGGCCATCACGAACTCTCGGCTCTCAAACATCTCAGCCACCTGACGTTCGGCAACTTCAACCTGCGCAAAAACGAAAAACTGCCCGCCGCCGACAGGCGCAGCCTGGAAAAAGCCTTCCGCATGGCCCAGGCCTACGCGGAAAACCCCTCTGGATGGCTGGTGCTGCTCGGCACCTTTGGTACGGGTAAGACCCACCTGGCCGCGGCCATCGCCAACTACCGCGCCGGGCTGGGCATCCCCCCCCTGTTCGTCATGGTGCCCGACCTGCTCGACCACCTGCGCGCCACCTTCGCGCCCGATAGCAACGTACGCTACGACCGCCTGTTCGACGAAGTGCGCACCACCCCCCTGCTCATTCTCGATGACCTGGGCACCCAATCCATGACCCCCTGGGTGCGCGAAAAACTCTACCAGTTGTTCAACCACCGCTACATCGCGGAATTACCCACCATCATCACCATGGCCGACACCCTGGAAGAGCTGCAACGCAGCGAACCCCGCCTCGCCAGCCGGATGCTCGACCCCAGAGTATGCACCATTCTCGCCATCACCGTCCCGCCCTACCGCGGCGGGCCGCAGGCGCGCAAAAAGAAGAGGAAGTAGGGGGTGTTCAGTGTTCAGTGTTCAGTGGTCAGTGCAGGGGGTGGGGGCGGGTAGGCTGGGCAGCGGGGTAAACGGGGTAGACACGCCTTACGTCTTACGCCTCACACAAAAACACCCATCATCAACAGGAGGTTTCAAAAAATGAGTCGCAGAGAAAAAGACCGCAAAATCCGCCGTGTGCAGCGCCGCCGGCGCAAAATCCGCAAACTGCGCCAGAAACTGGCCGCGGCCACCAACGCGGAACAGCGTGCACGCATCATCGAAAAAATGCGCCGCATCGCCCTCTATCCCCAGGACATCCCGGAATTACGGGAGGAATAAGGGGCCGGACTGACGCAGTTGATGAAATCTTTGTGTCATTACGAACACCTGCGTAAGCTCCACTAGTATGTTTTCGAGTGTTCTGTCAGAATCCGCACGGCCCCTGTCATTCTGAGGGCACGCAGTGCCCGAAGAATCTCCCCCCATCGCAAGCAAGATTCTTCGCTGTCGCTTGTATAAAATAGTGGCGGGCAGGGTGTCCCCGCGGTAAGATAGAGGGAAATCTTACCATTGGCGGTCAGCGATGGGAAAGT
>JALUWE010000170.1 GCA_027019845.1 Anaerolineales bacterium
TGTGGGCGGAATTGATGCCACGCTTTTCGTGGTGGCCGCGGATGAGGGGGTCATGCCCCAGACTCGTGAGCACCTGGCGATCCTCGATCTGCTCCAGGTGGGCGGCGGGGTGGTGGCGCTCACGAAGATCGACATGGTCGACGATCCGGATTGGCTCGACCTGGTCGAGGAGGACCTGCGTACCGTATTGGCTGGCAGCATTCTGGCAGATGCCCCCATTGTACGCGTCTCGGGTAAGAGCGGGGCCGGCATCTCCGAATTGGTAACTGCTTTGGCAGACACACTGTCCAAACGGCCCGCCCGCCCCGATCTGGGGCGGCCGCGCCTGCCTGTGGACCGCGTCTTCACCATCTCCGGCTTCGGCACTGTGGTGACCGGCACGCTGACGGATGGCCGTTTCGAGGTCGGGCAGGAGATCGTTATTCAACCTGGCGGTATTCGGGGAAGGATTCGCGGGCTGCAATCTCACAACCAAAAAGAACAGGTGGCCGTACCGGGCAGCCGTACCGCGGTCAACATTTCCGGCGTAAACGTGGGACAGGTGAAGCGCGGAGCGTGGATCACGCGTCCGGGGCAGTACCGGCCTACCCGCCGCGTGGACGTGCAGTTCCGCCAATTACCCGATGTGACCCGGCCTGTCAAACACAACATGGAAATCAAATTTTTCATCGGCGCGGCGGAGGTGGTGGGGCGTGTGCGCCTGCTGGGAGCGGATTCACTGCCCCCCGGGGGCACGGGGTGGTTGCAGATCGAGCTGCGTGAGCCGGTTGTGGCGGTGCGCGGGGACGGCTACATTCTTCGTCGTCCCTCTCCAGGCGAGACGTTGGGCGGGGGAATGGTGGTGGACCCCCATCCGAGGGGGCGACACAAGCGTTTTGCCAGGGGTTTGATCGAGCGTCTGGAAGCGCTGGCAGAGGGCACGCCGCAGGAAGTGCTTTTGCAGGCCGCGCTCTCTTTGGAGGCGGCTGCCTGGCGCGAGGTGGTGGAACGCTCGTCCTTGTCTCTCGAGGCGGCAACCGAGGCACTGGCCGACTTATTGGATTCGGGAGAGATGATCGTGCTGGAAAACGGTGATCTACCTTCCGATTCGGCGCAGGAAAGCCTCTCGGGAGATGCGCTGGTAATCCCCGCTCTGAGATGGAACGCGTTGGCCGAGGAGGTGGTACGGGCCGTATCCGCCTATCACGAGCAAAACCCGTTGCGTATCGGCGCGCCGCGCGAGGAACTGAAGAGCCGTCTCCGACTGGACAGCCGCCTGTTCAACGCGTTGGTGGCGAAGCTGGTGAAAGACGGAAAACTGCAAGGCCGTGGCGCGTTGCTCTGGCACTCCGAACATGAGGTGCGTTTCTCGGAACAGCAGCAGCAAGCGATAGCGGGCCTGATGCGGCAGTTTGAGGCCAGGCCGTACACCCCTCCTGGCGTGAAAGAGGCGCAAACCGCAGTGGGGCCGGCCGTCTATCAGGCGTTGATCGATCTGGAGCGGCTTGTACAGGTGTCGCCCGATGTGGTCTTTCGCAAAGAGGATTTCGCGCACCTGGTGGAGGAGACCAGGAAAATGATTGCTCGTACAGGGGGCATTACCGTAGCCGAATTCCGGGATCACTTCCGCACCAGCCGGAAGTACGCGCTGGCCTTTTTGGAATATCTCGATAGTATCGGCGTAACTGTGCGCGATGGAGATGTGAGAAAACTTCGCGGTTTTAGGGGATAAGAATGCTGAACTTCACGTTGTTCGGGTGTTCTCCGTCCGCGGCGATGAAGATGTCTGCAGGGGTGAGTGTGTAGGAGCCGCTTCCATTTACCAGATTTCCCCTCTCCAGACCCCTCCTACCATGGTTGCCAACGGCTTGATGTCCCGGATTTCTTCAGCCGGGCAGGTGAATGGATCGGTTGGCAGCACGATCAAATCGGCCAGGAAGCCGGGGGCCAGTTGCCCCAGGCGGTCTTCCATGCCGGCCGCGAAGGCCGCGCCAGTGGTGTAGCCCTGGATGGCTTGCAGGCGGGTAAGCCGCTGCCGGGGGTACCACCCGTCCGGGCCGGGATTGCCGTCTGCGCGCTGGCGGGTGACCGCCGCGTGGATGCCCCAGAACGGGTTGGGCGATTCGACCGGTGCGTCCGACCCGAACGCCAGCGCGGTACCCAATTCGAGCAGCGAACGCCAGGCGTAGGCGTTGGCCGCTCGCGTTCCCCAAAAACGGTCCGCGGCGTACATATCCGAAGTGGCGTGGATGGGCTGCATGGAGGCGATCACGTCCAGGTTTTTCAGGCGGGGGAAGTCTTCTGGGTGCAAAATCTGGACGTGTTCGATACGGTGGCGGAAGTGGGGCAAGCCGTGTTCCCGCTCGTATTCCCGCAGCCCCTGGTAGGCGTCCAGGACTTCGTGGTTGGCGCGGTCGCCGATAGCGTGGATCACCATGCCCAGGCCGTTCGTGACCGCCTTGCGCCCGTGTTCCAGAATCTCTTCCGCGTCCAGCAGCAACATACCGCGGTTGTCCGGTTCATCCTCGTAAGGTTGCAGCATGGCTGCGGTGTGCGGCCCCAGCGCGCCGTCTGCGAAGGCTTTGACCAGGCCGATGCGCAGCCAGTCATCGCCAAAGCCGGTGCGCAGGCCGAGCGCGATGGCGTGCGGCAGGTCTTCGAGGGGGAGGCTCTTGATCACCCGGATTCCCAACTCCCCGCGTGCGTGCAGGATTTGCAGGGCAGCAAAGCAGGTGCGGCGGTCGAAGTCGTGTATGCCGGTGAGTCCCATACGCCATAACATGCTCTGGGCTTCCTGGATGGCCTGAACGGTCTGTTCTTCGGTGGGCTGGGGGATGCAGCGGGAGACCAGGTGCATGGCGTCCTCCAGCAGGATGCCGGTGGGTTCGCGGTGGGGGCCGCGTTGGATGGCGCCGCCGGGTGGATCGGGCGTGTTGGCGTCGATGCCCGCGGCGCGCAGCGCGGCGCGGTTCGCCCACGCCGCGTGCAGGGACTTGGCGGTCAGATATACCGGGTGGTGGGGTGCGATGTCGTCGAGGAGAGCGGCGGAGGGAAAGCCGTCTACGCCCCGGTCGACGGGCACGTCCGGCCATTCGTTCTGGTTCCAGCCGTGGCCCAGCACCCACTGTCCAGGCGGGGTGCGCGCCGCCCGCTGGGCGACGCGTTCCAAACAC
>JALUWE010000171.1 GCA_027019845.1 Anaerolineales bacterium
AATGACCGAAAATCAGTGTGCATTGGTAGGGGCTTTCTCACCAACCTTTTTCCCAAAAATGAGCGCCAGCCATTACAATAGTGCCATGCGTGAATGGCACCTGCAAAGGGAAGAGCTACCCTCGTTGATATTGGCAGCGGACGCGCGGCTGAGTCCGCTCAATTATTTCGACGATCAAATCTGGGAGCTGCACCTGCGTAGCGGCGAACCGGCTGCGCTGTCTTTACAGACCACCTACGGCTTGAGAGCGCGCAATATGCGTCTCTTTCCGCGGTTTATCGAGGGGGACGTCGCGGTCAGCGACCCGGACGAATTTCGCGCCCCGCCGGCCATCCACCGTTTTTTCCCCAACTACGCGCTGATCACCTGCTCTCCCTTCGAGGGAATCGATGCCATTCTGGAATACTGGGTGCCGTTCTCGAACGTGATCACCGGGCGGATACGGGTGCTCAACAGCGGTGTTACCCCGCGCAACATCGGCCTGGAATGGGTCTCCATCCTGGTGCCGGCTGGCGAGGGACACCGCATGACGCCGGAGAAGATCGAGTCCGTCAACGTGTTGCAGGGACGGCTGGAACACCTGGCGCCGGTGGTGTTCATGACCGGCGGGGCCAAAGCCCTTCACAGCCCCTATCCCAGCTTGCGCCTCGAGATAGACCTGCTGCCAGGGCTTGACAGGCAATACACCTGGGTGCATGCCGCCCTGGCCGATCCCCAGGCCTCGTTCACCCTGGCGCGCACCACCGCGGCCCGCGATTGGGATGCAGAATACGCCCGCATCGAGTTGACCAACGCCTCCCAAATCGAAATTCAAACCGGAAAACCCGAATGGGACCTGGCCTTTGCCCTGGGGCAAAAATCCGCCCTCAACCTGATCCACGGCCCCACCGAACATCTGCCTCACCCATCCTGGGTACAGACTCGCCTGCCCGATCAGGGCTTCTCGCTCAAAGGGGACGGCACCGAGTACGATCACCTTTGGAACGGGCAGTCGGTGTTGGAAACCTGGCACCTGTGCGACCAGCTTTTGCCCGCTTATCCTGATCTGGCAAAAGGGTTTTTGTTCAATTTCCTTGCTACCCAGGAAGAGTCGGGGTTTGTGGATTGGAAGCCCGGTTTGAACGGCAAACGCAGCGGCTTTCTGGCCACCCCTCTGCTGGGCGCGCTGGCCTGGCGGATTTACGAAACGGATAAGGATCAAAAATTTTTGGAGGACGCGTTTACCCCCCTGCTCAACTTCTTCAACCATTGGTTCGATCCCGAACACGATCGGGACCAGGACGGGATACCGGAGTGGGATCACCCGTTACAAACCGGATTCGAAGACAATCCCCTATTTGCCTACTGGCAGCCGTGGTCGCACGGTGCTCCCATCTGGCTGTTCGAAAGCCCGGCCCTCAACGCCTTGTTGTATCGGGAGGCCAAAAGCCTGTTGAAGATCGCGCGCCTATTGGGACGCTTAGGCCCGGTGGTGGACATTGAATTGAAGCTCTCCCGGCTGCGCGCCGCGCTGGAACGCGGCTGGGACGAAAAACAAGCCGCCTACACCTACCAGGATTACGAAACGCACACCGCCAGCCCGGGACAAACATTGGGCGAACGCCGCGGCGCGGGGCGCATCGAGTTGCGAGCACAACGGTTCGAGCAGCCGGCACGCCTGTTGGTGCGCGTCCATCCGGGAGAGGAGGGCGAGCGGGAAATCACCATCCTGGTCCGGGGCGTGGATGCCCGCGAGCAAGCCACAGACGAACAAATCACCCCGGAACATTTGCACTGGTCTATGGGTATTGGAACCGCGGTCTCGAAAAAGGCATACAAGTCTCTGGAAATGGTGGAGATCGATAGCCCCCATGGCGATATGCGGGTGGTCATCTCGACGGTGGATTATGGGTTCCACGATCAAACCCTGCTGCTTCCCTTGTGGGCTGGTGTGCCCTCTGCTGAGAAAGCCGAGGCCATGATAAAAAATCACCTTTTGAAGCCCAATCGTTACTGGCAAAGTTATGGATTATCTGCCTGCGTGAATCCCGAAAAGAGCGCGGCGGAAGCGGCCCATATTTGTAACAGCGTTTGGATGTCGTGGAACAGCCTGATCGGGAAGGGGGTGGTTTCTTACGGGCACCGGCAGTGGGCAGCGGAGTTGGTTTCGCGGCTGATGGACGCGGTGACGCAGTGCCTGCAAGTGGATGGCATCTTTCGGAGGCAGTACCACGCCAAAACCGGAAAAGGGATTGGGGAACGGAACGCGCTGCCGGGGCTGCCGCCGTTGAGTCTGTTTCTGGATGTGCTCGGAGTGCGCCTGATGTCACCCTGGAAGGTCGGGTTGGTGGGAAAAAATCCTTTCCCCTGGCCGGTCAAAATCCGGTTTCGCGGCCTGCTGGTCGATCGGGGGCTTGACTCCACGGAAATCGTCTTCCCCAATGAAGTGACCGTAACCGTTACCAATCCCGCCCCCTGCATTGTCAAAGGAAGGCAAGAGTGATATTGGGGGAGATATTGTGTCTATCCAACAATGGAAGTGGAACATCTCTTTTTCCTTGCCATCCACCCCCTATCTGGGGTAGTATAAAGGAAGATGAGCCGACAAGATAGCCCTCCCCCCCCTACACCCTCCAGCGTAGGCCCAACCAGCATGTTCAAGCAGGTGCTCCTTGTGCTTAGCGTGGGCGTGGTGCTGGCAACCCTGTTCAGTGCGTGGACTTCCCGCGAACTGGTTGCCAACACATTGGTTGGGAAGCTCGGCAGTACAGCAGTGCCGGTCGTAGGCGTGCCGCCCGACAACGACCTCCCCACACCGACCCCCCGCCCCCGCCCCCGATTGGGCATCGTGGCCGGGCATTGGGGCAGCGACTCGGGCGCGGTTTGCCCGGACGGCCTGACCGAAGCAGACGTCAATCTGGTGATCGCCACGTTGGTCAAGGAAAAGCTGGTCGCCGAAGGCTTTGACGTGGATTTGCTGAAAGAATTCGACATTCGTCTGACAGGCTATCGCGCCCTGGCGCTGGTTTCCATTCATGCAGATTCGTGCGAATACCTCAACGATCAGGCCACCGGTTTCAAAGTTGCGGCCGCGCTCTCGACCACCAACCCCGAGAAGGCCGAACGTCTCGCGGCCTGTTTGCGCAGCCGTTATGGCAGCATTACTGGCCTGGATTACCATGCCGGTAGCATTACCGTAGACATGACCAGTTATCACGCTTTCGACGAGATCAATCACGAGACCACCGCGGTCATTATCGAAACCGGATTCCTGAACCTGGACCGCCAACTTTTGGAACAAAACCCGGAAATCGCCGCTCAAGGCATCACCGCGGGAATTTTGTGTTACATTTACAACGAGGACGTCTCACCCATCGAAACCAGCACCCCATGAACCCCGCTCGCAATCTCAAGCATTTTTGCACGCGCTGCTAAAGACTGGTAGACACGGAGAACAACATGCGTAAAGCACTCTTTGAAGGCCTGGTTGTGGATGAATACGACCGCCCGGTCGAGGTGGTATACGTCGGCGAGGACCCCTGTTACGTGGTGGACGACAACGGGTTCCGGCGCCATATCGACGCAGAAATCGTGGACCGCCAGGTGCTCAACGCCATGAAAGAAATGATCGCAGGGCACGAAGACATCATCTCGGAGCAGGCCGCCAAAATGTTGGGACAGGATGACCCTTTTAGCCGCGCCTCCATTGCCCAACAGATCAAGAACATGGACAAATATTTCGATAAAGTTTTGGAGATCGGCTTCCCGGAAGAACAACGCGCTTACATGGGCATGATGGGTTTCCGGGTACGGATAAACGTCCACGGAGAGGTGTTAGAGGTTGAACAACCCGGCATGATCGCAGACGATGACGAGTGAAAGCCTCGGCATGGGAAAACAAAACGCCCCTCCAACGGGGCGTTTTTTCATTACACAGACCTGCATTGCGGATGACGATGGAAGGTGCCATGGCGGGGATGCACCCCATCCGCCTGCCCTGAGCCATGCCCTGAGCCGCGGGCGAAGGGAAACAAGGTAGTGGTCACGGAGTAGGTGATGGCGGGGCAGGTTCGTTAACATTCGTCTTTTACTTACAGAGCTTACACAGATCGCAAAAGCGCACCCCCATCCTGTCATTCTGAGGGAGCGCAGCGACCGAAGAATCTGAGAGCGCAGCGACCGAAGAATCTGAGAGCGCAACGACCGAAGAATCTGAGAGCGCAGCGACCGTCGGGGCGACCGGCCGGTCGCCCCGACCCCCAATAACCACGCGCCGTCCCCCGTCCCCGGTCATCCGTCCTCCGTCATCCACTTCCGTCTCCCCCACCGTCGCCGAGATTCTTCGCTGTCGCTCAGAATGACACAAGCAACAGCCGGTTACTCAGCATGACACAAGTAACAACAGGCATGAACTGTGTAACTTCTGTCACTTACTTTACAGCCACTACCGGAAGCAATCCCCTACACCGTGGAGGAGATTGCTTCAGCCCCTGCGGGGCTTCGCAATGACAATTCCGATCCCAAGCTCAGGTTACATAGCGCTTTCCGATACGCGGCAGAGCGAAAAGTGTTTACACATATTCTCACCAACGAACCACCCCCTTCCGAAATCCACAATTTCGATCCACCAACCACCGATCACTGAACACTGCCCACTGAATACTGAACACTGCCCACTGAATACTGAACACTGACCACTGAACACTGCCTCCCCCTCCTTACCCCGCGTAGCTCCAACCCAAATCGGGCAGGGTGAGCGTATCGCCAACATCACCGGGCTTGAGCACCTGCGCGCCGATCACCTCCCCGATCACCACATCGTGGTCTGCGTTCACGTCCACCACTCGAACCAGCGAGCATTCCAGATAGGCGGCAGCCGCCTCGATCACCGGGCATTTGACGGTCGGGCTGAGCGTGAAAGTGGCTGCCTTCACCTTGTCCGGATTGCGTGCGCGGCTCTTCGTAAACGCCTTGAGCACGTCGGCATCCGCTTTGTGGAACACGTTGACCGCAAAAACGCGCCCTTTTTGTACCAACCCGTAGGAATACGACGTCTTTTGCAGCCCCAACGCCACCAGTCGCGGGGTAAATGCCACCTGCGTCAACCAGTTAGCAACCATGATGTTGACATCCTCCTGCCCATCTGTAGTGGTGATGGCATAGAAGCCGTAGGGCAGCAGATTGAGAACTTCTTTGATCGGATCTTTCGACATAGCATACCTCCTGACGGTAGATTGATAGTTGGTAGATTGGCAAACGAGGGGGCAGCGCGGAACCCAACATTTTCCCATTGCCGCTCCATACCCCACGCACTACGCACTACGCTCCAGCCTCAACTCCCAAACGCCCAGATTCCCCACAGAATGATCATCACCACACCGATCCCGAAGCGGGCCACGATGGACCATCCCCAACCGATTGCCAGCGCCTTGACCGTTTTCCACGCGGTGGCCTGATCTTTCAGGCGGTAATACTCCGCCAGGAAGAGCACCACGGGTGCACCGATCAGCCCCCCGACCGGCGGAAACACCATCGTACCCACGATACCGGCCCCCAACGCCAGCCCAATCGAGACCCAGGAGGCCCCCTGCTCGCGCGCTTTGGCGCCCATGAAAATGTTATCCGCCAGCGCGCCGGCGATCATCAGGATCGTCAAAATCGCAAAGATGATCCAGCCCACCGTGCCGAAACCGCTCACGATCCCGTACAGCAGCGCTACCACCCAGATCACCACCGTGCCCGGAAAGATCGGGACCAGCAACCCCAACAGGCTGACCAGCATGACCAGCAGCGCGAAGCCGTTGACGAAGATTTCAATCCAGCGTTCGATATCCATCAACCTCTCTCATGCGGGCGCGGCACACGTTCAAAGCACGTCGCATCTGCCGGCATCATCCCTCCTCCCCCGGCCGGATAACCTCCACCCCGCCCATCCAAGGGCGCAACACCTCGGGAACCACCACCGACCCGTCGGGCTGCTGGTAATTTTCCAACACCGCGATCAGGGTGCGCGGCAGCCCCAACCCCGAGCCGTTGAGCGTGTTGACCAGCCGCGCCCGTCCCCCGCCGGTCGGGCGGTACTTGATATTGGCCCGCCGCGCCTGGTAGTCGCCCGCGCTCGACACCGAGGAGACCTCCAGCCACTCGCCGCACCCGGCAGCCCACACCTCGATGTCATACGTGATCTGCATGGCAAAGCCCATGTCGCCGGTGCAAAGCTGGTGAATGCGGTAGGGCAGCCCCAGCAGCGCGCAGGTCTCCTCCGCGTCGGCCAGCATTTTGTCCAGCATCTTGCTCGACTCCTCGGGGCGGCAGTAGATGTACATTTCCACCTTGTCGAACTGATGGCCGCGTTTGATACCCCGCACGTCGCGGCCCGCGCTCATCTTTTCCCGCCGGAAGCAGGGGGTATACGCCGCGTACAGCCGCGGCAGGTCGGCCTCCGCGAAAATGTCGTCCATGTGCATCCCGGTCAGCGGCACTTCCGCGGTGGGCACCATCCACAGGTCGTCCTGGTGATCGCGGTACAGATTGTCCTCGAACTTGGGCAATTGCCCGGCCCCGAACATGATCTCCTCCCGCACCATGAAGGGCGGGTAGATTTCGGTGTACCCCTGGCGGATGTGCAAATCGAGCATGAACGCGATCAGGGCGCGTTGCAGCCGCGCGCCGGCCCCGCTCAGGATGTAAAAGCGCGACCCGGCCAGTTTGACGCCCCGCTCGAAGTCGATGATCCCCAACTCGGGACCCAGGTCCCAGTGCGGCTTGGGCGTAAAGTCGAACTCCGGAATCTCGCCCACCGTTTTCGTCACCACGTTTTCGCTTTCGTCCACCCCATAAGGCACGCGCGGGTCGAGCATATTCGGAATACCGGCCAACACCTGCTGGAGCTGGCTTTCGATTTCCCGGAGTTGTTCGTCCAGGGCTTTGATCTGATCGCCCACCTTGCGCATGGCCTCGATTTTGGCCTGTCGCTCAGCCGGGTCCTTCATTCGCCCGATCTCTTTGGATACTTTGTTGCGCTCGGCTTTGAGCGCTTCGGCCTGCACGATCAGGGCGCGGCGTTCGGCGTCCAGCGCCAGCACCCGGTCCACGGGCGCGGGGTCCATCTGCCGTTTGCGCATGTTCTCGCGCACGCGTTCGGTTTCGTTGCGGATCAAATGGATGTCTAACATGGTTGCACCTCCAACGATGAAAGAAAGAGTACGCCTCCATCATCCAGCAGGACGAGGGAGGCGCTCGTGGTGCCACCTGCGTTCGCCAGCAACCCCTACCAGGGTTGCCAGCCTCATTGCTCGCGCTAACGGGCGATCCCGGCTCCCTTACGGAACATCGCGTTCCCCTGCAGGAGCGACCCGGCTGCCCCTCTCACACCCCTCGCAGCCGACGGAGGGGATTTCACCGCTTGCCCTGCTGCCTCGCAGCCTCCGGCAGCTCTCTGAAAGGTTGGGCGGCTACTCGTCTCCGTGCTGGTCTCAAGATGGGGGCATTATATCAAAAAATCGGGAATCGAGAATTGGGTATTGGGTATTGGGTAATTGGGTAATTGGGTAATTGGGTAATTGCATCCTGAGCGGAAGGGGAGCGGAGTGAGCCTGTAGTCCCCCCCTCCCCTCTGCTCCTCTTCCCCTCCTCCCCTCCTCCCCATCCCTCCCTACTCCTGCTCGAAGAACAGCTCCAAAAAAGGAGGGCGGAAATTGGGGACATAGAGCGACTGAGCGGGGACATCCGTTTGGGAAGCCGGTGAAACCGTCACCGCGTAGTCCGTGGTGCGGCAGGCGTATTCCTGTTCGACGCGCTCCAGGTTCAACACGATCAGATACAAATGGGTGTACCGGCTGGCATCCACCGCCACCTGCCCATCTTGCAAAGGATACACCTCAGCCTGGCCTTCACCCACGCGCAGCGCAACCAACACCGCATCGTCCAGGCCGTCGAGCCGCACCGCAACCGGCCCCTGGCCGTACACTTGCACAAAATCGGCAGCCATTTGCTGCACACCGCTCTCCGGCTCGAAGCGCTCCCCGGCACTGACTGCCCCCTCCAAACGCACCAGCGGATAGGCCGCGCCTTTCTCGAAATCACGGGTGAGCAACGCGATGGCAAAACCTTGAAAAACCTGGTCCAGATCGGTGCCGGCCTCGATCAAAGCAGGTTCGAGCGCGGCATAACCATCCTCAAACGCGGCCCGCTCCCAGATGGCGCGGACGACATCGTTGCCGTACTGCTCCGATAGATAGCGAATAAAGATCCACATACCATACCAGTGGCCCTCATCTTCGATGCGTTCCTCGCCGCCTTCCGCGATCTGGCAGATGTCGGGGGAGCGGAAGACGGACTCCAGGTAGTAATCGCCATCGTTGATCTGGTCATAGACGATGCTTTCCATCCAGGTAGCGGTGGACTCCCACAGCCAGTTGGCGGGTTCCAGCGCGTCGAAGCCGTATTGAATGGCGTGATTGAACTCATGGGCCGCGGTGACGCGCATGGCGTCGAGCGCGGATACGCCAGGCGTGCCCCACTCGTCGTTTTCTGCAAAATCGTTGTCCAGTGAGATGAAGGAATAGGAAGCGGCTTCTTCGACGACCCCGGGCGTGTTGGGGTTGTCCCCCACGATGGTCTCGCGATAGCCCCCATCCGCGTAACCCGCGGTGCCGTCGTCGTACAGGTCTTCGAGATACACGTCATAACGATCATCGCCGCCGATACCCCGGTCGGGAGGCGGCGCGGGCCAGCCGAGCTGGTTGATCTGCACCTCCCAGGAGTACTCCAGCGCCTCGGCCACCTGCTCCACATAGTCGGGGATGCTGTTGTTGTTATCGTCCCGCGGGGGTACCTGATCGCGTCCGGATTCGGTGTAATGGATGCGAAAGTGGGGCGTATCCACCACGCGCACCTCCCCGCTCAGCTGGGGCCGGTCGGGGTGCGCGAGGTCGTCGGGATCAATGTCCGGGGAGGTTTTCTGTACCGGCGTGGGGGTGACCTGGGAGGGGGGCGCCCCGGTCGGGGGAGGGATGGGGGTAAAGCGATAGGGGTCCCCCCCGCGTTCGGGGGGCGCGACCGGGCCGGGGGTAGGCGGCAAAAAAGGCCGCATGATGAAATTGCAGGCCAGGGAAGACAGGATCAGGATAAGGACGGGGGCGAATACACGGCGATTCAATGGCGGCTCCTGGAGGAATTATAAGCGGCATTGGCGTTGTTGTGACATCATCCAACAGGAGCATCTCGGACGATTCTCCCCCGTGTATACAGGGAGATCAGCCAGGCTCCCAGCCCCATGCCCAGCACCGCCACCAGCCCCGCCTCCGGGCCAAACGCGCCCCCGGTGAACCACTCCGGGCCGGCGACGTTGTGTACCAGCAGTCCGGGCGTATCCAGCCCGCTGACCGGGAAGCCGAAGACCGTGTTCTCGAAAAAATTCCAGCCGATGTGCAGTCCGATGGAGAGCCACAACTGCCGGGTGCGCACGTAGCCGTAAGCCAGAAACACGCCAGCCAGAAATAGCCCCACGATGGCGATGGCCGAGACGTTCGGGTTGCCCAGGTGCAGCAGGGCGAAGATGCTCGCAGAGAGCAGCACCCCCCAGGTCAGGTTGGTGCCGTCGGCCATGTTTTGCAGCCAGTAGCCGCGCACCAGCAATTCCTCGTTCCAGCCCACCAGCACGAATACCGCCAGCATGATCAGCGTGCTACCCATCACTTCGAGGGGTGGACGAAACTGCCAGGCAGCCCCAAACAGAGTCAGCCACCCCGCGCCCCACTCGATCAGAAAGATGGCGGCCATGATCACCCCGCCGATCCCCACCCCCACAAGCAGATCGCGGGCTGCGCTGCCATCCCAGCGCAAACCCAGGCTGGAGATGGCGCGGCGGTCTATCCACCGCCGGGCGATAAAGGTGGACGCGGTGACCGAAAGCATGAAGATGGCCTGGTTGAGCACCAGGTCGTCCACAGGGGGCATGTTGCCCGTGAGCATCAGGGGCAGGGTGATGACAGCCCCGAAGAGAAGCGCACAGACCCCCAGCAGGATCAGGTGCGCGAGCAGGCGCCATCCGGCCCGCAGGCGGTTTTCGTCCGAGGACAGGAAGATGCGCGGCAACAAGCCGCGTTCGGGAGCGGGAGAAGCGGGCGGGGAGGGCATTTATTTGTCCTTGCCCCGCCCAGACAGGATTTTGCGCAGGGTTTTGAAGCGTTCGACTTCCGGCGGCGGGGGGCGGTTGCGCCACAACAACCAGATGCCCACCAAAACGCTGCCCACACCGCCCAGGAGAAAGTCGCTCATCGCCGCGCCGCTCTCTACGCTGCCCCAAAACAGCACCAGCAGGAAAACGCCCAAAAAGAAGAAAAACTGTCCCAGACGCCTACCCAGTTCGGTCATTCGATGATTGTGCGGCTCTGTTCGTGCATGTAGAGTGGCAGATAGTAGTGGCCGCCGGCGTTCTTGCCGCTGGAACCGGACCCCTTCCAGCCGCCAAACGGCTGGAACCCGGGCCACGCGCCGGTGGTGGCGCCCTGGGGTCGGTTGGCGTAGTTCACGCCCGCCTCGATGTTCTCGAAGAAGTATTCGGCCTCTTCCAGCGAGCCGTAGATGCCCGCGGTCAGGCCGTAATCCACGTCGTTGGCGAGCTGCAGGGCTTCTTCCAGGCTGTTCACCTTGTGGATCATGGAGATCGGCAGGAACATCTCATGTTTCCACAAGCGGTGGTCCAGCGGGGTATCGGCCACCAGCGTGGGGGTGCAGAAGTAGCCTTTGCCGTAGTCCCCCTCGGTGAGCACTTTACCGCCGGTCAGGAAACGCCCGCTTTGCGAGAGGTCTTCGGTGAAATTTTTGAAGTCCTGGTAGGCCCATTGGTTGATCACCGGCCCCATGAAGGTCTCGCGCGCGGTCGGATCGCCGATCACCAGCCTGTTGGTGGCTTCGACCAGCCGCGCCACCATTTCATCGTAGACGGGTTCTTCGACATAGATGCGGGAGGCCGCGGAGCATTTCTGGCCTTGCAGGCCGAACGCGGAGCGCACGATGCCCGCGGTGGCGCGGTCCAAATCAGCGTTGCGGGTGACGATGGCGGGGTTCTTGCCGCCCATTTCGAGCACGGTGGGCCGCGGGTACTTGCCGTTGGCGAAGGTGCGGTAGATTTTCATGCCCACGTCGTAGGAGCCGGTGAAGGTGATGCCGTCCACCTCCGGGCTGTCGATCAGGGTCTGGCCGACGGTGCGCCCCGGGCCGGTCACGAAGTTGAACGCGCCTTCGGGCAGCCCGGCCTCCTGGAAGCACTCGGCCAGCAGGCGACCGGTGTAGGGCGTGTCGGTGGCGGGTTTCATCACCACGGTGTTACCGGCCACCAGGGCCGCGCCGGAGGGGCCGCCCAGCAGGGCCGCCGGGAAGTTGAACGGGCTGATCACCACCCACACCCCATACGGGCGCAACACCGAAAAGTTGGTGGCTTTGTAACCTTTGAGCGGGTCCTGGCCCATCTGGACGACGTAGCCGTTGTTGGCCTCCATCTGATCGCAGGCGTAGCGGATCAGGTCTGCGGCTTCGGAGGCGTCGCCCAGGGCTTCCATGCGGTTTTTGCCGACCTCCATGGAGATGACCGCGCCGAACTCGAAGATGCGCCGGTCGATGATGCTGGCGGCTTTGCGCATGATCTCCACCCGCTCCTGCCAGGGCATACGCCCCCAGATTTGGAAAGCCTTGCGGGCCGCGGCGATGGCGTCCAATGCGTCCTGCCCGGTGCCTTTCTGGAAGACGGCCAACACCTGGCCGGTATCCGCAGGGGTGATGGACTCGAATTTCTCATCGGCAAAACGCTCTTTTCCTCCGATGATCATGCCGAACTCCCGCCCCATATTGGCCTGGAGTTTTGCAACTTCCTCCTCATAGCGCGTGTGCAGCTCCTCGGGAGGATCGAACATGGTTGCATAAGTCAGTCGGAAATTGTCGGACATAGTTGCTCCTTGTTTGTTGATTTGTTTGTTGGTTACGCAATACCCATCCTTCGACTTCAGGCGCACTCCGTCCGCCCTCCGCTCAGGATGCAATACCCAATCTCTATCTCTCTCTATCTCTCTCTATCTCTCTCTATCTCTATCTCTCTATCTCTATCTCTATCTCTCTATCTCTCTATCTCTCTATCTCTCTCTCTCTCTCTCTATCCCTATCCCTATCCCCATCCTTCGACTACGAGCGGCTACGCCGCCCTCCGCTCAGGATGCAATACCCAATACCCAATACCCAATTCTCGATTATAAGTATACCTTCAAAACCCGATCATTTCCATTTTCAGGCAGTGATGCGCGTGGTAAAATTCCCCTCGTTCAGGAGGAAGGGCCGGGCTTCGCCCGGCTTTTGTCATGTCAAGTCGGGCCGTGGTCAGTGTTCAGTATTCAGTGTTCAGTATTCAGTATTCAGTATTCAGTGGTCAGTATTCAGTGAGCAGTGGTCAGTTTGGGTAATTGGGTGGGGAGGGGGGAGCAAGGAGTAGGGAGTAAGGAGTAGGAAGTAGGAAGTAGGAAGTAGGAAGTAACGTTCTAACCACTCAACGAACCGGGCAACCAAATAACCAAGCAACCAAATAATCACCCAAGCAAGAACTAACCAACCAAGAAACTAACCAACCAAGAAACTAACCAACCAAATTTGGAGGCAACAATATGTCAGAAAAAAAATGGGTATACCTGTTCGAAGAAGTCGAAGAAGCCGAGGCGTACGCCGGCGATTGGGAGGGTGTGCGCGCTCTGCTGGGAGGCAAAGGGGCAAATCTGGCCGAAATGACCCGCATCGGCGTGCCCGTCCCCCCTGGCTTCACCGTCACCACCGAGGCCTGCAACGCCTATCTGGAGGCCGGAGAGCGGTTTCCCGAAGGGCTGTGGGGGCAGGTGCTGGAGGCCATGAAAGCCGTCGAGCAGAAGACCGGTAAAAAATTCGGCGATCCCGCCAATCCGCTGCTGGTTTCCTGCCGCTCCGGCGCCAAATTCTCCATGCCCGGCATGATGGACACCGTGCTCAACCTGGGCCTGAACGACGAGACCGCCGGGGGCATGGTCGAACTGACCGACGACGAGCGCTTCGTGTACGACGCGTACCGCCGCCTGGTGCAGATGTTCGGCTCGGTGGTGCTGGGCATCGACGACGAAGCCTTCGAGCATCCGCTGGAAGCGTACAAGCAGGCCAAAGGCTACCAGAACGACACCGATATGACCGCCGAGGACTGGAAAGCCCTCACCGAACGGTTCAAAGCGGTGATCAAAGAGCACATGGGTTTTGATTTTCCGCAAGACCCCTACGAGCAGCTACGGCTGGCGACCGAGGCGGTGTTCAAATCCTGGAACGGCAAACGCGCGGTGGACTACCGCAACGCGGCTGGCATCCGCCACGACCTGGGCACCGCGGTCAACATCGTCACCATGGTGTTCGGCAACATGGGCTGGGATTCCGGCACGGGCGTGGCCTTCACCCGCGACCCGTCCACCGGCGAACACGTGCTGTACGGCGATTACCTGCTCAACGCGCAGGGCGAAGACGTGGTGGCCGGTATCCGCAACACCAAGCCGATCTCCGAAATGGCCTCGGACCTCCCCGAAGCTTACCGGGAATTCGTGGAAATATGCGACAAGCTCGAAAAGCACTACCGCGAGATGCAGGACGTGGAGTTCACCATCGAGCGCGGTAAACTGTGGATGTTGCAAACCCGTGACGGCAAGCGCACCGCCAAAGCCGCGGTCAAAATCGCGGTGGACATGGCGAACGAGGGCCTGATCAGCCGCGAGGAGGCGGTGCTGCGCGTCACCCCCGAACAGGTGGACACCCTGCTGCACCCCCAGTTCGTGGACGCATCCAAGAAAGCCGCGCAGGCCGATGGCCGCCTGTTCGCCACCGGCGTGAATGCCTCCCCTGGCGCGGCGGTCGGTCGGGTGTACTTCGACGCGGACACCGCGGAACACAAGGCCAAAGAAGAAGGCCAGGACGTGATCATGGTGCGCCCCTTCACCAAACCGGACGACGTTCACGGGATGCTGGCCGCCAAAGGCATCCTGACCAGCGAGGGCGGGGCCACCTCACACGCGGCCGTGGTCGCC
>JALUWE010000172.1 GCA_027019845.1 Anaerolineales bacterium
CCGGCGGAAGAAGATGTCGGCCCCGGCAACCTCGTGGCCTCGTGCAGCCAAGTACTGGGCCAGGGACCATCCCAGATAGCCATCCACACCAGCGATGAGAATGCGCATCGTATTGCTCCTCCGTGATCTGTGTATGGTTATGGAATCGAATCTGTTGTGATCTCAGAAAACTCCGCTGAGAGGACGGCAAGCCCCTTGAAGAGAGCAAGGACCTCCGCCATCCCGGTCTCGACCGTATAACGGGGTTCCCAGCCCATCTCCTCAAACTTACGTCCATCTATGGCAAAAGAGAGGTGGGTAAGCACATCTTGCTCCGTGTAATGAATCCGCACCTCAGGCTTCACGGAGCGCACAGCTTCAACGATATCCAGCACCGAAGCATTCTCTCCCACAACGTTGAAGATGTGATCCTCCGTATCCTCACTGTGAGCCAAGCAGAATCGGATCGCTCGGCTGACGTCACGCACGTGGATCAGGGGGCGGATTTGCTCTCCTGTACCATAGACGGTGAGGGGACGCCCTATGCCAGCCAAATAAGCAAAGCGATTGGCCACAGCATCGAAACGCATTGTGGGAGCATATCCGAAAGCTGTGGCCAGACGCAGAATAGTGGGACGTAGACCTCGCTCACGGGCGGCCATCACTACTCGCTCCGCCCGCCACTTCGATTGCGCATAGGGACCTACAGGGCGACAAGCCGATGTTTCTTCAAAGACGCCACCCGGTCCATAAACACTAGCACTGCTAGCGAAGAAGAAACGAGTGACCTGGGCATCTAAACACTGCTCCACCAGCTGCGCTGTGCCCCAATGATTCACCTGTTCCATCCAAGCCGGATGATCATAGGAGAAAGGAGTCCTAACCACGGCTGCCAAATGGACAACGGCATCCACCCCCCTCAACGCCCAACGCACGGTCACCGGATCCAAGATGTCCCCTTCTATGAACTGATAGCGTCCCTCCGTCGGCAGATTCATCAGCGCCGGATACCCCCCACGCTGCATGTTGTCCAAAATGCGGATGATCACATCGGCAAAGCGGGGATCCCCGGCCAGATCACGAATGAGCTGGGAGCCTATATACCCACACCCTCCTGTGATCAAGATGACCCGTGTGTTGGCCTTTGACCCCACGGTCCCCCTTCTCCTTTGATTCCCACTCCTCCCTCGGTGGGTGCCTGGGCTTCTACGGACTCACGAAGCAGGGTATGCAGACCACACTCCAACTTAGCCTGGCCATCCCATCGGCCAGCCCGCGCTGGCTCCCCTCCATAAATAGGCCTGGTGCATGGCGCACAACCGATACTAAGGTATCCCTGGGCCAATAAAGGGTGCTCTGGCAAACTGTGATCGTGGATATATTGAGCGATATCTTGCTGCGTCCAAGTCGCCATAGGGTGCACACGGATGATCCCCTGAGCCGTGCGCTCGACAATACGAATAGAAGCACGCGTGGGGGATTGGTCTCGTCGGATCCCGCTGATCCAGGCCCGCAACCCCTCGAGGGCCCGTTGCATAGGTTCCACTTTATTTACATAACAGCACAAGTCTGGGTCACGGCGGTAGAGGCCCTCACCATACCGACGAGCTAGTTCGGCAGGGGACAGAGACGGTCGCACAATTCGGAGGTTAAGCCCCAGCTCCCGAGTCACCCGATCCCGAAAAGCCAAGGTTTCGGGAAAATGAAAGCCCGTGTCAAGGAAGATGATCGGCAGTCGAGGGGCGATCCGAGACACCATATGGAGCAATGGGAGACTTTGGGTCTGGAAAGAAGAACTCATCGCGATGTCGGGCCAGAAGGTCTCCACGGCCCACTCCAGGATTCCCTCCGGAGTCTCCCCCTCAAAAGTCGTGTTCAATTCATCGAGATCGAGGTTAGTTAACACGCTATCTCTGCTCCGCCAGGAATTGCAGCGCGACCTGATCCTGAGGGTCTATCTCAAGCACTTGACGATAAACGATCCTCGCCTCTTCCCAACGACCTGTTTTCCGATAAACCTCCCCCAACCAATGGTAGGCCCACTTCACCTCCGGCTTCAATGCGATGGCTTGCCTCAGGTACTTTTCCGCCCTTTCTACGTCACCACTCGCCTGCCAGAGCGTGACCCCCAGCCAGACATTGCCCCAATAATGCTCAGGGCGCTCTTCCACTACCCATCGGAATTCCTCAATCGCCTCTTGTAACCGTCCCATACGGCGCAGCACATCTCCCCGGCCGTAGTGAGCCCCGACGCGCTCCCAGCGACCAACAAAACGATCGGCAGCCAGAGCCGCCTCATAGAGGCCCAGGATTGCATCCCAAGGGGGAGGTCCCGCCGCCGAAGACTGCAAGAGCTGCCCGATATGAAAGTACAGGCTGCTCACGATGCGCTCGCTATCGCGCTGTTGGATTGCCTGTCGAAATGCAATGAGAGCCTGGCGAGGCTTCCTCAGTCCCTCATACGCCCGCCCTACATAGTACCAAGGCATTGCCGATAAAGGCTCTATTTCCACCCCCCGCCCAAACCACCATAAAGCCTCTTGGAATCTCCGTGCTGCAAACGCACGTTTTCCCCTTGTCAGCAGATCCTGCTCCGTGAGCCCCCCTGAACTCCACGCCCCTACAACCCGCACGTCTAGATCGGTCAGGACCAACGCAGCTTTAGCTCCGTCCACCAACCGCACCTCCCCCCACCCGGCCCAATCCCCCTGCGCGTCACCGGCCGGGCCGGGGTCGGTCTCCAACGTCAGCCGGACCGTCTGCCCAGCCCACAGGCCCAGGTCCACTTGCCCCGGCCACCAGCCCTGCCGTGCCTCCGTTGCCGTCAATGCGCGGTCGAAGGCCACCTCCCCATTCACCCGGACCCGGTACACAGCGCCATCCCCCAGCCGCTCCCACGCCGCCGGGTCCATCCCCACCCAGAAGACCAAGGCCGTCGGCGTCACCGGCAGCGTCACGGTGAAGGTAGCCCGCGACGGCGGGTGCATAAAGAGGACCGACCGACGGGCCGGTTCCTCCGGGAGCCACCAACCCGCCGGCTGGGCGGCAGAGGCATCCGGCATCTCCCACGCGGCCGGCGCGACGAAACAAGAACGCGGCACCTCCCCCCGCCCACAGTAGGGCGTCTTCACCGGTGTCTCCGGCGTCTCCACATCGGCTGTGGACAACG
>JALUWE010000173.1 GCA_027019845.1 Anaerolineales bacterium
TAATTGGGTAATTGGGTAATTGGGTAATTGGGTAATTGGGTAATTACGCTTTACGCTTTTTCCACAGCATTCCCCGGATCATGCTCCAGCCGGTCAGCAGTTGTTCGCGCTCGGTGAGCCAGAGCAGACCGCCGAAGAGCAGGGGGATGAAGGTGAGCTTGCCAGCAAATGCTACCCAAAGGGGCATTCCGGCCCAGAGCGGGTTGAGCAACAGCGTCACGCCGGCGGTGACCGCCAGAGCGAGCAGAGGCCAGCCCCACAAAGCGCGGGAGGAGTAATCCACCACCTGGTGAGTGTGCCGGAAGAGCACCAACGCGCCGGCCAGGATCATCACATCCGCGGCCAGGGCCACGCCCTCGATGCCCCACAGCGCGGCCAGCCCGATCACCGCGGGGATGAAGAGGGCCGCCTGGAGCACGCGGGCACGCAAAATCACCGCCGGGTGTCCGGCTGCCATCAACAGGTTGCGGGCTGCCATCGAAAGCGGGTCAAGCAGAGTATACACGATCATCAACTGAAAGGTAAGGCGCATGGGCAGCCATTTTTCACCCAAAAAGATGCGGATGAACTCCGGCGCGGTCAGGATGAACACCAGCGTAAACAGGCAGCCAGCCCGCACCATCAGGCTGGTGGCGCGAAAAAAGGCCCGCGAGAGTTTCAGCCGGTCGTCCTGCAAGTGCGCAAAAGTGGGGAAGAACACGGAGAGCACCGGATTGGCGACCACGCGGCGGGAGTAGCGGGCGAATTCGTAGGCCCGCGAGTAGTACCCCAGCGCGACGCCGCCCAGCGCGGGCAGCGTGCCGATCCAGAAATCGTCGAACCGGTCGAGCAGGAAGCTCAGATTGGTGCTCCACCACACCTTGACCCCGTAGTCCCAAAACCAGCGCACCAACTGGCGGTCCCAGCCCAGGCGGGGCCGCCAGGGGCGGTATACCAGCCCGATCAGCAGCCCGCGGGCCAGCACACCGCTCAACGCTTCGCCCACAATGCTCCACAGGCCGGCCCCCCACCATGCCAGCCCCGGCCCGACGATCAGCCGGGCCACCGACCCCGCCATGTTCGCCAGTGCCAGGCGGCCAAAGGCCAGGTCTTTGCTCAACATGGTGATTTGGGTGTCGTTGAAGGTTCTGAGCAGCTCGATGCCGAGGTAGGCCAGGATGACCCACCCCAGTTGCGGCATGTCCGCGTAAAAAGGCGTGATGAAGGGAATGACCGCGGCCAACAGCAGCATACTGCCCAGCTTCAACGCCAGGCTGAGGGTAAAGTACGTGGCGCGGGCGGCCTCTCCTCCCTCCTTGTGATGGAGGAACGCGCTACTGGTGCCGAAGCGGCCGAACTGCGAGGCCAACCCCAGGTAGAACAGGGCCAGTGTGGTGATGCCAAAATACTCCGGGTTATCGGCCAGCAGCCGCGCCATCAGCGTAGCGCGCACAAACCCCAGCCCAATCGTCACCGCGGAGGCCCCCACGCTGTAGGCCGACCCCTTGACAGTGTGCCGGGCGATGTTGTCTGGCGGCTGCTCGCTCATAGCAGGGGAATCCTACTCGAAATGATGGAATTGTGCAAATGGGGAGGTGGGTAAATTGGTAATTGGGTAATTGCATCCTGAGCGGAGGGCGGGGAGAGTTCGTACCGAACTCCGTTCGCTCGTAGTCGAAGGATGGGTAATTGGGTAATTGAGTAATTGAGTAATTGGGTAATTGGGTAATTGGGTAATTGGGTAATTGGGTAATTGGGTAATTATCTCCCTGCTTCTTACACAATACCTGAGCAGTTACCTTCCGAGTTCTCAATCCCTGATTCCCTATCCACCGGGAGCACGTGACACCCGCCCCGAAATCATGTACACTTTGAGCCTCACTTGTTGGAGCAAGCCTTGAAAATCCTACACATCTACAAAGACTACTCCCCCATCCTGGGGGGCATCGAAAACCACATCAAAACCCTGGCCGAATTGCAGGCCGCGGCGGGGCACAAAGTTACCGTGCTGGTCACCAACCCAGGGGGGCAAACAGCGCGGCAGGTGATCAACAGCGTGAACGTGGTACGTGTGTGGCGGCTGGCGACCGTGGCCTCCACCCCGATCACCCCGGCGTTCCTGGCCGCCATCCCCCGTCTGCGCCCCGACATCGCGCACCTGCACTTTCCCTACCCCGTCGGCGAGATCAGCCAGTGGCTGGCCGGGCGCAGCCCGTACGTGATCACCTACCACAGCGACGTGGTGCGGCAACAGGCCATCTTACGCTTTTACCGCCCGCTGCTCTGGCGGGTGCTGCGCGGCGCGGCCCGCATCCTGCCCACCAGCGACCGCTACATCGCCACCTCTCCCTACCTCAGCCGGATGCCGGAAAAATGCACCGTCGTACCCCTCTCGGTGGACCCGGCCCCGTTCACGGACGCTCCCCCGCTCGTCCCCCCCGCGGACACGCCCACGCTGCTGTTTCTCGGGCGGCACCGCTACTACAAGGGTGTGGACGACCTGATCCGCGCCATGCCCGACCTGCCAGCGCGGCTGCTCATCGGCGGAGACGGGCCGGAGCGTTCACGTTGGGAGGCGTTGGCGGCGGCTGTGGGGGTGGCGGCGCGCGTCCGCTTTCTGGGGAACGTCAGCGACGCGGATTTGCCGCGGCTGTACGCCAGCGCGGACGCCTTCGTGCTGCCCGCCAACGCGCGCGCCGAGGCCTTTGGCAAGGTGCTGCTGGAGGCCATGGCTGCCGGGCTGCCCTGCGTGACCACCGAGGTCGGCACGGGCACGTCGTTCGTGGTGCAGGATGGCGTGACCGGGCTGGTCACACAGCCGAACAACCCCGCCGCGCTGGCCGCGGCCATCAACCGCCTGCTGGAAGACGCGGAACTGAGAAAAAAGATGGGGGAGGCGGGCCGCGCGCGGGTGCAGGCCGAATTCACCCCCGAAAAGCTGGCCGCGCGGGTCGAGAGGGTGTATCAGGAGGTATTGGGTGTTCGGCGGAGAGGTTGAGCTTCTCGTGTGAACAACACAACCCCCTCTTTTTGCAGGTTGTCATACAAGCTGGGTAGTCGCTATCCAAGCAAGTGTTGAGCGATTTTCGGGCTTTGATGTCGCGATTTGTGGGGGGAGAGGGGGAAATTCAAATCTGGCCGGAGGGGTAGTTTTTCAGAGGGT
>JALUWE010000174.1 GCA_027019845.1 Anaerolineales bacterium
CGGCACACTGACCAGGCTGCACGAATCCACGTTTGGCGGCGGGGCCAGCGGCTTCAACCACGACCATTCGAAAATCGTGCTGATCGAGGGCTACACCACCGGCGATCACGTGCTGTACCTGTGGGAAAAAGGCGCGGGGGCTGCCCGACTGCTGTACGGCAAGCCGCTCCACGAACGCACCCCGCAGGACCAACCCGAGCTGAACAGCATCCATTCGGTGCATTTCGTGCGCCAGGACACACACCTGCTCTTTCACACCACCCTGTTCGAGGACACCGGCGGCCTGGGGGTGCTCGACCTGAGCGGTCCCGCGCAGGTGCGCCCGGCAACCATCACCGGCACGGTTCACGACGGCCTGGGCACGTTCAACGGCCTCGAACACCTGACAGGCAACCGCTATCTGGCGCACTACAACATCGACGGCAGCGATTGGATGTACGAAGGCGTGCTGGATGAAGACACCTTCACCTTCCACTGCCAACGCGTCCTGGTCGGTCAGGGAGAGCTGGCGGACGGGGTTTTGGAACACATGCACTACGAAAAATCGAGCGGGGACTTTTCGCTCTCCTTCTCCTCCGCGGTGTCCCCCACCCAAATCTACACCCTGGAAGGCGCGCAGCCGCGCCTGATCCGCCACACACACGAAAGATTACTGGGGCTGGACAGCAGCCTGCTCTCCAAAGGGGAGGCCTACCCCTTCACCTCCCATGACGGCCTGCGCATCTCAGCCCGTCTCTACCTGCCCTCCGAAAAACTCGGCTTCGAGGGGCCGCGGCCGGTGGTGTACTACGTCCACGGCGGCCCGCAAAGCCAGGAACGCCCGGATTTCGCCTGGTTTTCCATGCCCCTGATCCAATACCTGACCCTCAAAGGGTTCGCCGTTTTCGTGCCCAACGTGCGCGGCAGCACCGGCTATGGATTGAGCTACACCAAGCGAGTGGACCGCGACTGGGGCGGGCAAGACCGCCTCGACCACGTCCACGCTATGACCCATGTGCTCCCCAAAGACGAGCGCCTGGACACCTCCCGCGCCGCGGTGGTCGGACGTTCCTACGGCGGTTACATGACCCTGATGCTGGCCGCCCGCCACCCCGAACTGTGGAAGGCCTCCTGCGACATGTTCGGCCCCTACGACCTGATCACCTTCTCCGAGCGCATCCCGGAAACCTGGAAACCCTACTTCAAGCTCACCATCGGCGACCCGGAGGACCCGCAAGACCGCCAATTCCTGATCGAACGCTCCCCGCGCACCTATATCGAGAACATCGCCGCGCCCCTGCTGGTCATCCAGGGCAAAAACGACCCGCGCGTGGTCGAGCAAGAGTCCCGCGACCTGGTCGAATACCTGCGCTCCCTGGGCAAACAAGTCGAATACCTGATGTTCGAGAACGAAGGCCACGACGTGCTCAAGTTCGAAAACCGGGTCACCTGCTACAACGCCATCACCGACTTTTTCGTCGAACACCTCCAGCCGTGATGTCCACCCCCCCACCTGACAGCACAGCCGTGGCCCGCGCCGGAGACCTGGCCCTGCTGGTCGGTCTGTCGCACAAACACCACATCATCCGGCTGACCCCGGGCGGGCAGCTGCAAACCCATCGCGGCGTGATCGAGCACGACCAGCTGATCGGCCGTCCGTGGGGCAGCAAAGTGTTCAGCCACATCGGGCGTCCCTTTCACCTGCTGGAGCCTTCGCTGGCGAACATTCTGCTCGAAACCCGGCGGCGCACCCAAATCCTGTATCCCAAAGACATCGGCTTCATTCTGGTGAGCATGGGGATCGGTCCGGGCAAACGCGTGGTGGAGGCCGGTAGCGGATCGGGCGGGTTGACCACCGCGCTGGCCTACGCGGTCGGCCCCCAGGGGCACGTGTTCAGCTACGAAATCCACCCCGACAATCTGGAACTGGCCCGCCAAAACCTGGCCGCCCTCGGGCTGGACGAACGGGTGACGTTCAAACTGCGCGACATCCGCGCCGGATTCGACGAACGCCATGTGGACGCGCTCTTCCTCGACCTGCCCAACCCCGCGGATTACCTGCCCCAGGTGCGCAACACGCTCAAACCGGGCGGCTTCTTCGGCAGCATCCTGCCCACCACCAACCAGCTCTACCAGCTCTTGGCCGCGTTGCGCGAGCACAACTTCGCATTCGTGGAAGTGTGCGAGATCATGCTGCGCTACTATCGCGCCGATCCGCGGCGGCTGCGACCGGTCGACCGCATGGTGGCGCACACCGGCTATTTGATCTTCGCCCGCCCGATCACCGACCCCCCGCCAGACCCGCCGCGGAAACGCTAAAAGATACACCCAGCACACCGCGCGGAGCCAGTGTACCCATGCTCGCCGCTACACTCACCGAACAGGAAATCGCCCGCCGTCTGGCAGGCGCCGAGGCCGCACCGGTCCTCAACCCCTATCCGCCCGGGTTCCACACCGGCCCCTCCCGCCGGGCCGCCATCCTGATCCCCTTTACCCGCATCGACAACGGCTGGCACCTGCTCTTCATCCGCCGCACCGAGAACCAAAACGACCGCCACGGCGGGCAGGTGGCCTTTCCCGGCGGCGGCATGGACCCCGAGGACCCGCACCCGCAAGCCACCGCGCTGCGCGAAGCCCATGAGGAAGTCGGCCTGCATCCCGCGGACGTGCGCATCCTGGGCCGGCTGAACGACTTCGTCTCCATCACCAACTATCAGGTCACACCGTTCGTGGGCGCGTTCCCCTGGCCCTACCCGCTCAAGCCCGACCCGCAAGAAGTCAGCCGGGCGTTCACCATTCCGCTCGCCTGGCTGGCCGATCCGGCGCATCATGAAGTGCTTTACCGCCGGATTCCACCTTACGAACCCTGGCCGGTAATCTATTTCGACCCCTACGACGGCGAAACGTTGTGGGGCTTTAGCGCGCGGGTGACGCTGCGGCTGTTGGAGGTGCTGGAGGGGGGATAACGTGTTGTTCAGTATTCAGTGGTCAGTGGTCAGTATTCAGTGTTCAGTGTGCCGGCTTACGACCTGTGACGTGCGACGTGCGACGTGCGGGGTTCAGCGCTCTCAGCACCCTCAACGCCCTCAGCGTTCCAATGGGACACGGATGGGCAGGGTTGTTGGGATTTGGGTGCGGGGGGCGGGGGCGATGTTCAG
>JALUWE010000175.1 GCA_027019845.1 Anaerolineales bacterium
GCTGTCGCTCAGAATGACACGCAACCCTGTCATTCTGAGGGAGCGCAGCGACCGAAGAATCTGAGAGCGCAGCAACCGTCGGGGCGACCGGCCGGTCGCCCCGACCACCAATAACCATGCCCCGAACAACCGTCCCCCGCCCCCGGTCGTCCGTCTCCATCTCCCCCCACCATGGCTGAGATTCTTCGCTATCGCTCAGAGAATGACATCAGTCCGCTGGTCGCTCAGAACGACATCAGCAACAGCAGGCACGAAGTGCGTAAGTACTGTAAGGGGGACTCTCGCCTTACATCTTACGCCTCACACTTCACCCCCCTGCAATTTTCGGCAGGGGGCAGCCCGCGCGGTTACACATGTTGGGGTCCACCTCCCCATCGATGGTTTCCACCCAGATCACCGCGGCCAACTCGTGACCGAGCACGTGCTCCTGCCGGTCCACCAGGAGACGAAAAGGGCCGTTGAACGGACCGCGAGCCAATACGCGAAACCCCGCCCCCGGCACCAACCCCTCCCGCCCCAGATAGCGCAACTTCTCCTTATCGTGGGTGCGCACCCGGCTGATGTGGCCGATGTCGCCGGGTTGCAAAGTCAACATGCTACGATCGTTCAGAGGGGGCATCACCCCATCCCGGGTCGGGATCGGCTCCCCGTGGGGACAGCGTTTGGGGTAGCCGGTCAGCTCGTCGATGCGGTCTTCCAACTTTTGGTCGATACCCAGTTCGAACCCGTCCGTTAGCTCGTGTGCTTCCTCCCAACCAAACTTCATCACCTTGACGAGAAACACCTCGGCCAGGCGGTGGCGGCGGATGGCCGGCAGCGCGGCCTTCTCTCCCGCTTGGGTCAGCCGCATACCTTTGTAGGGCACCCGTTCCAGCAATCCGGCTTTTTCCATCCGTTTGACCATACGTGACACGGCCTGCAACGAGGCGTTGACGTGCTCTGACAGCATGGTCAGGGTGGCAAAAGGGTGATCCTGCTGGAGGCGGTAAACTTCAGCCGCATATTTTTGCATCGTGGAACTAATTTCCATGTACACTCCAAAATTTCAACCAGGGTGAAAACCAGATTACACCTGTGAGAATGTGAATTTTCACACGATTTGATTGTGCAAGTCTCTTGCGTGCCTTATACTTATACCGCAGTTGAGAATGATTTGCAATTACACAAAGAAAATGCCCGCCAAAATTCATTCTTCTATCCGTCAGATGCTCAGGCAGCGTGGGCTGCGCGCTACACCGCAACGTCTGCTGGTGCTCCAGATTTTAGAAGATGTGGGCGAACACCTGGACGCAGAAAACATCTGGCTGCGTGGCAAGGATTACGACCCCTCCCTGAGCCTGGCGACTGTTTACCGGACATTACACCTCCTGGAGGAAAACGATCTCGTCTCGCAACGTTATTTTTCCCGGGATCACAAAAAAGAATACTATGAACTCCAAAAAGAAGAACATTACCATTTTACCTGCCAGCGGTGCGGAAAAGTGATCGAAATCCACACTCCTCGCATCGAGCAGGCTCGCCAGGAATTGGCGAAAGAACTTGGCTTGGTCTTTACTCATGCTTGTATCTGTTTCGAAGGCTATTGTTCATCCTGCGCACAGGAAATCCAACATACACAAGGAGAACACACCCATGTTTCCTAGTTTTCTACTCTCCCTGCGAGAGGGCATTGAAGCCGCGCTGATCATCGGTATTTTGCTCGGCGCGCTGAAAAAATTCAACCGCACACACCTCAGTTACGTGGTCTGGACAGGGGCAGGCACCGCCGCGCTGCTCAGCCTGATCGTCGCCTTCGTGCTCAACGCCATCGGCATGTCGCTGGAAGGCACGGCTGAAGCGATCTTCGAGGGCACCACCATGATCCTGGCCGCAGCGTTGCTCACCTGGATGATCTTCTGGATGCAGAATCACGCCCGCTTCATCAAGCAAAATATCGAAGCCGACGTGCACCGGGCCACCCGGCAGAAAGGCGGCGGGCGCGCCCTGTTCCTGGTGGCCTTCCTGGCCGTGATGCGAGAGGGGATCGAGCTGGCGCTGTTCATCACCGCGGTCAACCTGACGGCATCCCCCTCCCAAACATTGACCGGCACGGTGCTCGGTCTGGCTACTTCCGTGGTGTTGGGGTGGCTGCTGTTCGCCAGCACCATCCGCCTGGATTTGCGCCGCTTTTTCCAGGTCACCAGCTTTCTGCTGATCCTGTTCGCGGCCGGCCTGTTGGCCTACGGGGTTCACGAATTCAACGAAGTGGGTATCATCCCGCCTGTGATCGAACACGTTTGGGACATCAACTTCCTGCTGGATGAAAAATCCGTGCTGGGCCAATTGCTGACCTCCCTGTTCGGCTACAACGGCAACCCCTCGCTGACCGAAGTCATCGCCTACGTGGGGTACTTCGTGGTGCTGTGGCTGGCACTGCGCCAGGGGCGCAAGATGCCGCGGATTGCCCAGGAAAACGCAGGTTAGCGCCCGTCCTCAAGTCAGAGATCGCCGGGCAGACACAGAGTTGCACCGCGTGTTCTTGAGAGTTGTTTTGTGCCGGATGCGCCGGTTGCGTAGTTGCTCTTACGCATCGCAATCGGCGCATCCGGCTATCTTGACGCATCTAAAGCCAAGAGCAAGCCGTGGAAGGAGAGAACCATGATACGGATTACCAAACCGCGTTGCTTCCTCGTCTATGCCCTTGCTCCTGAAGGAATGTCCCCCGCCGAAGCCAATCGTCAGCTCAATGCGTTTGTTGCAGACGAAAAACTGCCTCTTGTTCTTTTCCACGACCACTTTATTGGCCAGCCCGGTGGAATCGCGGTCTTTTTCGTCGAAACCGCGGAAGAGCGAAAAGCCTTAACCGGTTGCAGGTCGTTGGAGGGATGGCATATCGAGATTCGCCCGCTCATTTTCTCTTACAACCCGGCTGCTTTTGATGAGCAAATTGCTTATACGCTTCGCCAGTACCGTGGACGAGACTGGGAAGAATTGCAGCGCGAGAAACGGCCAGCATACGGCAACCCTGCTCGTGAAGCCGAAACCGCAACGGAAGATGTCTCTGTCCAATAATTTGCAGGCGAATGGGTTTCATTTCCCCCTTGACAATTCAAAAAAAGGGAGTACAATTCGTGTCAACAGTACACTATCTT
>JALUWE010000176.1 GCA_027019845.1 Anaerolineales bacterium
AATGGTCAACCCGATCCCGCTGCCGCCACTCACCCGCGAGCGGGATTTGTCCACCCGGTAAAAACGGTCGAAAATGTGCGGCAGATGTTCCGGGGGGATGCCAATGCCTGTATCCCGCACGCTCACTAGAATCCAGCGGTCGGCCCTCACCTCCCCCTGCGGCGTGATGTGTGCCGGTAACGGTTTGTCGATGAGCGAGCACTGAATGTGGACCTTTCCGCCGGAGGGGGTGTATTGCAACGCGTTACCGATCAGATTGGTCAACACCTGAGTAATCCGGTCCTCGTCGATCAGAGCTGGGGGCAAATCAGGGGGGATGCTGGTTTCGAGTGCCACTCCCTTGCTGGCAAACTGCGGTTCCAACCGGGCTGCGACGCGTGCAATCAGTTCGCCCAGGCGGGCTGGCGCCGGGTTCAACTCGTAGGCGCGCGCCTCCACCCGGCTGAGTTCTTGCAAATCGGCCACCAGGCGTTGCAACCGGTCGGCCTCCCGGTAAATTTCTTGGAAAACCTCGGGCGTGGGCGGCAGCACCCCGTCCATCAACCCTTCCATCGAGCCTTTGATGGTGGTCAGCGGGGTGCGCAATTCATGGGCAACATCGCCGATCAACTGGCGGCGCATGTTCTCGGTTTGCGCCAGTTTGGCAGCCATGCGATTGAAACTCAACGCCAACTGGCCCAACTCATCTGCCTCGGAAGGATCGCCCGGAATGTGAACACGCTCTTCGTAGTGGCCGTCTGCAATGTGCTGGCTGGCCTCCCGCATCGCCTGAATGGGCGCAACCACCTGGCGGCTGACGAACAGGCTGACCGCGACCGCGGCGATCACGGCGGCCAGCGTGGCCCGCGTCAACGCTTCCGAGACCGCGGCGCGGAAGCTGGTAAACAGATCATCCTCCATTTGCCTGTCCATCATCATCCCCATCCCGCCTTCTCCCATCATGCCGACCATGTGTCGCTCGAACGCATTGGGGATCACCAGCTCGGCGGTGGTTGCCAGCACCACAGCCCCCACCAAGACCACGACCAGATAAGAGAAGAAGAGTTTCCAGGTCAGGCGTCTTCGGATGTAGGAAAGCATAATTTTGAAGGCCTATGCGTGTCAATTAATGAAACGGTGAGGGGAAAGGAATTTCCACCTGAAGCGCCAGCCCTTTTTTCTCGACGACTCGATGTGCATATCCCCACCAAAACGGTGCTGACACAGATCGCAAAAGCACACTGCCGAATTGGTCATTACCAACGCCTGGCCGCGTAGCACGTTATCAGACCTACCCCTCAAAGCGGTACCCCACCCCACGCACGGTAACGATGCCGTGGTGTTCGCCCAGTTTTTGCCGCACGTGACCGAGGTGGACGTCCACCACCCGGATTTCGCCGAAATAGTCGTGCCCCCACACCTTTTCGAGCAATTGTTCGCGGCTGAGAACGATACCGCGGTGTTCGGCCAGGGTTTTGAGCAGATCGAATTCCGTGCTGGTCAGCTCGACTTCCCTATCATCCACCCACACCTTGCGGCTGGCGGTGTCGATGCGCAAATGCTCGAACACCAACACACTTCCGTCGGGATGGCCGCTGCCTTTTTGCAGCCGGCGCAGGGCCGCCTTGATACGCGCCACCAACTCTCGCGGGCTGAACGGTTTGGTCAGGTAATCGTCCGCGCCGACAGACAACCCCACGATTTTGTCGGTCTCCTCGGCTTTGGCAGTCAGCATGATGACGTACACATCCGACTCGCGGCGCAGCCGGGTGAGCAACTCGATGCCATCCATCCCCGGCAGCATAATGTCGAGCACAATCAAGTCGGGTTTGAAGGCGCGGGCTGCCTTTAGCCCAGAGGGGCCGTCTGTCGCCGTGTAATACTCGAACCCCTCCTGACGAAGATAAGCTGTGACCAGGTTGAGGATACCCGGTTCATCGTCGATGACCAGGATTTTAGGTTTAGACATGGGACATGATAAGAAAAAAACGATAACCGGCCTTTCAGGCCCGTTCTACCACTTCGATCAACGTTCCCCCCGGCATTCCGACGGTCACATCCCCCGGATCATAGGCGACCTGCGGCAGAGTCCAGCGGAACACCCACTTGGCATCGTCCGGTGCGCAGTTCACGCAGCCGCGCGAGGTGGGAACGCCATAATTGTTGTGCCAATATGTCGAGTGGAACGCCACGCCGGTGCCGACGAACAGCGAAATCCAGCCCACCGCGGGCAGGGCCCAGCCAGTCTCCGCGCTGCCGCCGGTCAGGGGCAGGGACACCGCCTTACGCCAAATGCGGTGCTGCCCTGGGGGCGTACCCCACTCGTCCACCCGCTCGCCGCGGATGTTGTACAACGCGCCGGTCGAAACGCGGGCAAAGTACACCTCTGTGTTGCCCTCGTAGCACGACATGGTCTGGCGGTCGATGTCCACCACAATGCGTTTGTCCTCCACTTCCGGGCTGAGGGGGGTCATCTCTTCGGGGGTGATGGGACGCAGCCCCTCGGCAGGCGCCCAAAAAATATCCCCGTAGCCGTATTTCTCGTTCAGGCGATAGAAAACCTGATCGTTGTCATCGATCATCACCTGATCGACCCACACAATCTGGCTATAGAAGAAGCGCGGCGGCAGGCCGGTTTCCAGGCGGTTGATCAACCACGGCGCGCGCGCCGGGGGGTTTGCTAAGGTCAGGTCCACGTAGGGGACGCTGACCTCGGCCCACATGCCCTCGCCCAGGCTGGTTTCGGGCAGGCGCCGCACGGGCTGGTTGGGCTGGTTGAACACCGGCTGCACGTCCGGCGACCAGGCATAGCCCTCGGGCGTCTCCACCCACGTCTGGTTGACGCGGTACAGGTTGGTGCCCACCACCCGGCGGATGACCGGGAAGATTTCGTCTTCGTACAAGGTGCGGACGACCGCGCTGTCCGCGTCCGGGCGGACGCGCAGAGGGATGCTGGAAATGGCACGGCCCAGCATCTCCCCTTCTGGAAAATCGGGCAGGCCGCTGAGGGGGCGCTGCCGCGGCAGGCGCGGCCCCAACGCCAGACTCCCCAAACCCAGCGCGGAAAGCTGCAAAAATTCGCGGCGGGATAACTTCGTTTTGCTCATTTGCTACCCGTTTATATCATCTTTTTTGATCACCAGCAATTTGAAAATCCCTCCCAGCGCTAAATCTTCAGCTTTTTCTAATTTCAAGCCCGCCAGGCGTATGTTTTCGAGCGTGCGGCGGTTGATGTTCGCGCCGGTCATACGCACCACCAGCGGGTTGAGCAAATCCATGATCGCGCCCAGGAACGGATTTTCCGAACGCATGTGTTCAAGCATCAAAATCCTGCCACCGGGTTTGAGCACCCGCTTCAGTTCGCGAAAACCCAACACCGGATCGGGTACGGAACAAAAGACGAAAGTCGAGACCACGGTGTCGAAAGATTCGCCAGGGAAATCCAATTGCTGCGCGTCTCCCAGCCGTAATTCCACGTTGTTCAAATTCAACTGGCGCGCTTTACGCTGGGCGCGCTCCAACATCCCAGGGGTCAGATCGACGGCTGTCACACGGGCATCTTCGGGGTAATGGGGCATATTTTTACCCGTGCCAACGCCCACTTCGAGTATCTCCGCGCCGCGCACCATGCTCCAGAGCCGCTTGCGCCAGGGGATGTAGCGCCGCTCCGGCAAAATTTCCATCAAATCGTAAAAGGGGGCCACGCGTTGGTAACGGGCACGGGTGAGCGCGGTGGCCTTCGGATCGGGGGCAGGACTTGTGGCCGCGGGGGTCTCTGCGAGTGTTTTCATATCAAAGCCTCTCACATTAATCCTAATCAAAATGACGCATTTTGTCATCCGCCAATTACTCCCCCTCCAATGGGCATTTTTGCCTGTATAATTGCGAAGCGCGCGGTACTGCGCCTTTGCGTTGAAACTGTGTGGCCTCAACAGTCACAAGGAAGGAACGAAACATGTCCGTCAAACACAGCCAGGAAATCGAAGCCAAAACCGTCGAAGCCGGGGTAGGCACCACCATCCAGGTGTTGATCCCGCCCGAAGAAGGCCCCAACTTTGCCATGCGCCGCTTTGTGATGCAGCCGGGCGGGGGAATGCCGCGGCACACCAATCAGGTCGAACACGAGCAGTACGTGCTCAACGGCCAGGCGCAAATCGGGATCGGGGAGCGGACCTACCAGGTCAAAAAGGGCGATGTGGTCTTCATCCCCGCGGGCGTGCCGCACTGGTACAAAAACACCGGGGACGAGCCGTTCGAGTTCCTCTGCCTGGTGCCCAACAAACCGGACAAGATCACCATTTTGGAGTAAAGAGGCCCGTGTAAACAAAGGGCACGGCACACATACGCGGTATGTTTCTGTGGTATAACGCTGTACCATGGATAACAAATCGCTCAAAACCGGGGGAGGGGTGGTTGTTCTGATGGCGCTGGCCGTGCTGGTTGCGGCCCTCCTGCGCAATGAGGCGGGCCGCGCCGCGGGGGTGCAGCCGGTTTGGGGCCGCAAACCTGTGCTGGCCTATTTCGCCCTGACCGCCGGGCTGGCCAGCGAACTGCAATCCGGCGCAGGATTGAGCACAGCGCAATTCCAGACCGTGCAAGACATCGCCCGGCAGGAAGCCGATCAGCTACGCGCGCTGGAGCTGGCCGCGCAGCCGATCCTCAACGACCCGGCCCTGACCCCGGCAGAAAAACGCAGCCGCATCGCCCAACTGGGCTACAACCAGAAGACCCTCCGGATCGTAAGCAACAATCAGGCCGCGCTGCAAGCCGCTTTGGGGGACGAAGCCTACGCGCGGCTGGTGAACTGGATCGAGGCGCGCTGGCCCGTCGAGGCCGCCCTGCGCCGCACACCACAGGCCAAAGCCAGCCCGGACGGCGGGCGCACTTACTCGATCTACGCCACCCGCTACGACTCCGGCGGCACATACACCGTGGCCCTGCCCGACAAGTGCCTCAAGTTCGCCAACGGCGGCAACAGCATCTGCAACGGCTCCGGCTATGCCAGCGGCCAAAACTACTCGGTCAAACTGAGCTACCAGAACAACGCCCTGACCGTTCCGGTACTGGAATCCGGCCCCTGGAACGTGGACGACAATTTTTGGGCCGCGCTGGACGACCCGCACCCCCGCCGGTTGTTCACCGACCTCGACCTGGGGATGCCCGCGGCCCAGGCCGCGTACTTCGACGACTACAACGCCGGGTTGGACCAGTTCGACCGCCTGGTCACCGCGCCCTTCGCCATCGACCTGGCCTTTGAAGTGGCCGAAGACCTCGGGTTGGGCCCCGGCGTGAACGCCTGGATCGACGTCACCTTTTTATGGACCGAGGGTTGGGACGGCCTGCAAAACCAGGTCGTCACGCTGCTGGAACCCACCAGCCTGCAACCGGCCTACACCGGCGACATGTGCGTCACCGCCTGGCACCGCATCTTCCCCGACCTGGAAGAATTCGGTCACCCCGCCTACCTGACCCTGAACGTGAACGACCCGCTGCAATCCACCAACTCCGCGGAGTGGGCGGCCAGCCTGCCGGTGGGCGGAGAATACCTGGTGCGGGCTTTCGTGCCCGATCACGACCCCATCGAGTGGTTGTGCCCCAGCCTGACCGTCTCCAGCGACACCGGGGACGCGCGCTACACCATCGTCCACGCCAACGGCCAGACCACGGTCTCGCGCAACCAGGGGCCGATGGCAAACCAGTACCTCGACCTGGGCACATATTCCTTCAACGCGGGGGAAACCGCGCGGGTGACCCTCAGCGATTTGAACGGAGAAGACAACCTCTCGCACACCATCGCGTTCAGCGCGTTGCAGTTCCGCCAGGTGCTGCCCTCCCCCACCCCTACCCCAACGTTCACCCCCACGCCAACCCCCACGCCCACACCGACACCCCCGCCCGCCATCGCCGGTGGTGTGCGTGTGGTGGCGCCTGCCGCGAGCGTCTCGCTACCGGTCACCGCGCGCGCGCTGCAACCCCCTGGCGCGGGGCAGGTGCTGGTCGAAGTGCAGTACGACCCCGCGGTGGTGGACATCACCGCCTGCCAGCCGGACCCCGACGGCCTGTTCGACATCCAGGACTGCCAGCCGGACTTCGAGGCGGACGGCGTGTTCCCAGACACGGCGCGCTTCACACTCGTTTCCACCGCGGGCGTGGCAGGGGACCCCTTACTGGTTTACCTGACGTTCCAGGTGGTGGGCGCGGCTGGCGAAATCAGCCTGTTGAACATCATCCCGCTGACCTTCACGCAACCGGACGGCACGGCCATCCCCCTGCAGGTGTATGACGGCCTGATCTGCATCTCGCCGTGCAGCAACGTGCTGTTTCTGCCGCTGGTGACGGACGAGTAGGGGATTCTCGATTTGCGACCCCGAGCATTCACCCCTTTTCGTACATCCGCAACACCGCGGGCGTGACACCGGTCAGATCGCGCAGCCCGACCACAAAGGGGGCGCGCAGCGCGGGATGGCCGATCACCAACGCGGGGACGGGGTTGCGGGTGTGCCGCCGGGTGGACAGGTCTTCCAAATTGCCGTGGTCGGAGGTCAAAAAAATCAGCCCTTCCTGGTGCGGCCATTCGTCCACCAGGGCGCCCAGCACGCGGTCCAGGGTGTGCAGCATGTCGAGCGCGGCGGCCATGTCCTGGCGGTGCCCGGCGAAATCGCTCAGCCAGAACTCGAAGAACGCGAAATCGAGCTGCCGGGCCAGCGCGGCCAGGCGTTTTCCGGCCTGCCGTGGGGAGAGCAGCGGCGCGTCCGGGTAGCCCAGGTGTTCGCGCCAGCCCTGGCCGGTGAAATCCGCGGGCAGGGCGCGGCCGGCGTAGTAGTCTTGCTCGGTCATCAGGCGCAAACCGGCCTTGACCGCGGCCAACGGGATGGCCGAATACAGGCGCCGGCCTGAGTGGATGGCCTGAAAGTAGGTTTGTGGATAGGCGCCCAGCAGCGCGGCACGCAGCCCCCGTTGGCGCAGCGATTTGAACAAGTTGCCGTTGCCCAGGATGTCCGCGATGCGAGGGTTGGGTTTGGGGCCGTAGTGCCCGCCGATCTCTGCGGGCACGTTGCGCCCGGTCAACAGGGCGGCCTGGCCGCTGGCCGATTGCGGCCGGCCCGGCACGCCCAGCCCCGCATCCAGAGAAAGCAGCGCAGCCTGCCGCGTTTCGGTTGGGGCATCCTGCGCCAGCAGCCTGCGCCCTCCCAGCAGAGCGCGCAAATTGGGCATCTGCGCGGCGGCCAGCGGGTTGATCGCCGGGTCGTCCGCGCCCAGCCCCACCCCGTCGAGGAAGAGAAACAAGAACTTCATACCGGAAAATGGGTGGGCACTTTTCGCTCTGCCCCCGCCGGTGAGTGTTCAGCCGCGGGGGCTGTGTTACTAGGCCACATCCTTCTCGAACGTCAACCAGGCGGAGGGGCGCGTGCCCATGTTGGTGCCGTCCTCCCGGTGTACCTGCTTCAGGGGGGGCGAAAACACGCTCAGGTCGCGCTCCACCACGCCGGGCCGGGCTGCCTCCGGCGCGCTGCGAAAGAACACATACAGCAGAAACGTGCCGCCAGGGGCCAGCAGCCGGTCGATGTTGCGCGCGTAGGCCTGCATCCCGGCATCGGACAGGCCGTGAAAACAGCCCATGTCCAGGATCAGGTCGAAAGGGCCTTGCACGGTTTTCAGTTGGGTGGCGTCGTCCACGTGAAAAACGGCCTGCACCCCGGCCTGGCGCGCTTTTTTGCGCGCCGTGCGGATCGCGCTGGCCGCGAAATCGACGCCCACCGCCTGCCAGCCGTGTTGCGCCAGGGTGATCACGTTGGTACCCGTGCCGCACCCCACATCCAACGCCCGGCCCGGGGAGTGACTTTCGATGAAGGCCATCAATTCCGGCGGCGAAACACCGGTGTCCCACGGCGGGCGCGAGAAGATGTACCACAAGTTGAAGAACCAGCGACGTATCATGGGGACTCCGTTTGACTTTCCATGAGTGAACGCACCACGTTTTGCGTCTCCAGCCCTCCCACCTGGCGCCATTGCTCCTGTCCCTGCGCATCGAAGAAAATAAAAGTGGGAGTAAAACGAAAATCGTACTGCTCGCCTAACGCCTGCCCCGCCGGGGTCTGCACATCCACCCGGATGACGCGCAGCTGCCCGGCAAACTCCTCTTCCAGCCCATCCACGACAGGCTCTATCTGGATGCAGGCCAGTCAAAAGGGGGACTGAAATTCGAGCAGCACCGGCGTGCCTGCACCGATCTGGGCGCGGATGTCGTCCGCGCTGGCCAGGCTGCCCCTGTCGGGCCGCACCAAGAACCACACCGCGCCCAATCCGACCGCCATCCCCAGCAAGAGCACCCACGCACTGCGGGGCGCCAACACCCGTGGCAACACGAACGCCACCACAACCAACACGATCAGCGCCACGAACAGGTACGAATACTGGTTGAAAATCTGAGCCATAGCCATCCTTTCTTTGACAAGTTGTTCATCTTCCCTTAAAATCCACGCCGTGCCCCCCAGCGGCGTGTATTGCGAGTATAATTGCACACGTTCCCAGACCTCACAGGTCTCAAAGCGCATGGAGATGCCCGGATGCAATCTATTTTGGGTAAAATCTTCCTGCATCGTGTGGTAGTAGACCTGTGAGGTCTCAACTGCGTAAGCACTGTCTCGTAAATCATAATTCCAATTTCAGGAAGGTTTTTGTAGATGAAAGAGTATACCACCGAACAAATCCGCAACATCGCGCTGGCCTCGCACAGCAGCGCGGGGAAAACCATGCTCACGGAAGCCCTGCTGCACTTCACCGGTGCGACCACCCGCCTGGGAAGGATCGAAGACGGCACCACGGTGTCCGATTTCGAGGAGGAAGAAATTCGCCGCGGCATTTCGCTCTCGACCGCGGTGATTCCCGTGGAATACAAGGGCGTCAAAATCAATCTGCTCGACACGCCCGGTTTTACCGACTTCATCGGCGAAATGATCTCGGCCATGCGGGTGGCGGACGGCGCGATCATTCTGGTGGACGCGGTTTCCGGCGCGGAGGTGGGCACCGAAATCGCGCTCAACGAAAGTGCGAAATTCAACCTGCCGCGTTTCATTCTGATCAACAAGATGAACCGCGACAACGCCAACTTCGAAAAGGCGCTCGACTCGGTACGCCAGATCACCGATACCCGGCTGATCCCGCTGCAACTGCCCTGGGGCGAAAAAGCCGAGTTCAAAGGCGTGATCGATCTGCTGACCATGAAAGCCTACGCCGGCGCGGGGGACAAAGCCGAAGACATCCCGGCGGAATACGCGGAGGCGGCTGAAGAAGCGCGCATGGAGCTGGTCGAAACCGCGGCCGAGGGCGACGATGCGTTGCTCGAAAAGTATTTGGAAGGGGAAGAATTGTCTGCCGAGGAGATCATGCGCGGCCTGCGCACAGTGATCCAGGCGGGCGAATACCTGCCGGTGCTGGTCTCGGCGGCCACGGACGAAATCGGTCTGGCCCCTTTGCTGGAGGCCATCGTCGGGTTGATGCCCTCCCCCGCGGACATGCCGCCCGCGGTCGCGCAGGGCGCGCAGGGCGAGGAAGAACTGCCCGCCTCCGACGCCGGCCCGCTGGCCGCCTACGTCTGGAAGACCACCGCCGACCCCTTCGTGGGCAAGATCACCTATTTCCGGGTGTACTCCGGTGTGGTGCAGGCCGATTCGCGCGTCTGGAACCACAACAAAGAGACCGAAGAACGCCTGGGGAACATTTACGTGATGCGCGGCAAGGAGCAGCTCAGCGTCAAAACGCTGCACGCCGGAGACATCGGCGCGGTGCCCAAGCTCGGCGAAACCGCTACCGGAGACACCCTCGGCGAGCGGGGGCACCCCCTCACCCTGCCCGTGCCCGAATACCCCAACGCGCTCTACCGTCTGGCAGTCAGCCCCAAAACCCAGGCGGACCAGGCCAAGATGGGCCCCACCCTCACCCGCCTGTGCGAAGAGGACATGACCCTGTCGTGGTACAACGACCCGACCACCAAGCAGTCCATCCTGCAAGGCATGGGCGACCAGCACCTGGACGTGGCTTTGCGCAAAGCCGAAACCAAGTTCCAGGTCTCGTTGAACACCGCGGAACCGAAAGTGCCCTACCAGGAAACCATCACCCGCACCGGCACGGCGCGCTATCGCCACAAAAAGCAAACCGGCGGCGCGGGCCAGTTTGGTGAGGTGGAAATGCGCCTGGAGCCGCTGGAGGACGAAAATTACGAGTTCAAATGGGAGGTATTTGGGGGCGCGATCTCGCAAAACTTCCAGCCCGCCATCGAAAAAGGCATCAAAGGCGTGATGCGCGACGGCGTGCTGGCCGGGTACCCGGTGATCAAGGTCGGGGTTGCCATCACCGACGGCAAAGAGCACCCGGTGGACTCGAAGCCGGTGGCTTTTGAAATTGCGGCCCGCGAGTGTTTCAAAATGGCTTTTCGGGAGGCCAATCCGGTGTTGTTGGAGCCGATCATGAATGTGCGCATCACCGTACCCGAAGCCAACATGGGCGACGTGCTGGGCGACCTGAACACCCGCCGCGCCCGCGTGCAGGGTATGGATTCGGAAAAAGGCCGCTCGATCATCACCGCGCAGGTGCCGCTGGCCGAGATGCTGCGCTACACCACCGTGCTGCGCTCCATGACCGGCGGCCGCGGGGTGTTCAGCATGGAAGAATCCCACTACGAAGTGGTGCCCTCCCATCTGGCCAGCGAGATCATCGCCGCGAAGGAACGTGAGGAGAACTAGTTTGCGTTTGGCGCTTGTCTGAGCGCAACCGAAGCATTTCAATATGCCCCCAACCTCCCCTGCCTCAAGGGGAGGTTGGCGCGCAGACCGGCTGCTCCGTCGTCCCGCCGTTTTGGAGCACAGGCAAAAACACGAACGGCGTGAGTTGCACTTCCCCGTTGGGGGCCGTGCCGGTGGACACCGTGACCCGCAGCAGGGTGACAGAGTAGGGCGCAAAGCTGTAACTGAGCGGGTTGCCGGGATTGCTCAAGGGTATGGAGGGCGCGTTGGACAGGTCGTCGAGAGGGTCGCTGACTCCGTTGAACGTGACGGAAGTGGCCGTCAACGAGTTGGCCTGCGCCACGTCTGCATACGCCGCGCTGACTGCACGCACCCCGTCGAAGGTGATGTCCACCTCTACCGGGTTGCCGGTTTTGTTGATCGCCAGCACGCTCAGGGTATTGGCATCGATGCGCCCGGCGTACACACTCAGGGTGCTTTCCGCGTCCAATCCGGTGTTGACCGGCAGCATCTCGGAGCCGAAACCCGCCCACAGGGGGAAGACGTAGTATTGCGGGTAGCGGGAATAGGTATCGGCGTGCATCAGGCCGTAGTCGGTGCCGTTCCCGGCCTGTCCGTTCATCAGGTCCCATTGGGTAGCGATGTCCACACCGTTGACCATCATTTGACCGATGGTGTCGGCCATGAAGAGCATATTGACCGCCTGGGTCATCAAGCGGTTGTTGTCCATGTCCTGCACCGAGAACAGGTTGTATTCGGTGACGGCCACGGGCACCTGCCTGCCGCCCGCGTTCTGGTCGAACGAATCCTGGATGCCCTGCGTGATGCCGGCCCAAACCTGCTGGGGCTGTGCCAGGGCCTCTTGTAAGCTGCCGGGGGGGTTGAAGTAAGCGTATTGGTGGACGATGTAGAAGTCCATCTCATCGCCTGCGGCCGCGATCACCTCGTTGCCCCAGTTCGTCCATTCGCTCTGGTCGCCCGGGATGCCGACGGCACCGACCATGATGGTGGGGTCCACCGCGCGCATGGCGTCGCGGAACTCGAGAAAGCCTTCTTTGCGGTTCGAGCCGCTGCCGATGCCGTTGACATATTCGACGCCATCACAGGTCCACACATCTTCCCACCCGTACCACAAACAGTCCTTGCCGCTGTCCTGCGTACCGCCGTAAATTTCGTTGCCCACCTCCCAATACCGGATGCCGATGGGGTCGGGGTTGCCGTTGTTGGCGCGCAGCTGCGCCCAGTCGCCGACCGTGCCCCAGTCCACGCCGTTGACGTCCACACCGATCACGGTATCGTCCCCCACCTGGCCGTTCATAAAGGCCACCAGCGCGGCGGCCTCTTTGGAGGTGCGGTTCTGGTTGACGGTCCACATGCCGGGCAGGCCGGTGGCGCGCAGGAAGTTGATGAAATCGGTGGGGTCGGCGATCCAGTCCTCACAGACCGCGCTGTTGTCTTGTTCGCAGTCCAGCCAGGGGTACCAGTTGCTCCAGCTTCCGCCGGGCATACGGATAAGCGTCACCCCTGCGGCCCGGGTACGGGCTTGCACGGTGGGGTTCTCGAAGCGGGAGGCCCCCAACCAGGCGGGCAGGTTGGTGCCCAGCACACAGGCGTTGATGTTCTGCCCAGAAGCGGCAGCCTCCACCGTGATCGAGGCCGCCCCACCTGTGGGTTGCGCTTTGGCGCGCGCAACGTTTCTGAAAGAAAGAAAAACCCCCAGGAAAATCAAGCCCGCCAGCCAGAAGAACAGCAAAATCAAGGCAGAATGGGAATGTTTTGGGTTCATCAGGGCCTCCAGATAGTATCCGGGTACTATGCCGTTATAATACCCTCGCGCCAGAAGGCGCGCATCCCTCGTTTATGCTATTCGCCATCTCCTCCAAATGGGTGATCGGGACGTGTATGCCATGCGTTATCTCCCCGCCATTCTGAACGGTTCGCTGGTGATCATGGCTGCGTTGGGGATGGTGCTGGCGCTGCGCGGGCGGCTGGCCTTTCTGGGAGCAGGGGTGCTGGCGCTGGTTTTGTGGCGGCTGGCCGGCAACGCGCCGCCTGGAAAACTGGGCAGCGGTTTGCTCGTCGCTCTGACACTCATCAATGTCTTCGGCCTGGTGCCGGAACTGGGATTGCGGCTGATCGATTTTGAGTACGATCCCTTTGGCGAGTTTGTCTACCCGCGGCCCGCGGATTTTGCGCAATTGCAGCCCGATGCCGAAGTCTTCTGGCGGCTACCTCCGGCTGCCCCGGGGGTCAATTCACTCGGCTTTCCGGGGGAGGAGATCGACATTCCCAAGCCCGAGGGCACGTTTCGCATCCTGTTTTTGGGCGACTCGATCTCCCAACAGGGCTACCCCGTATTGGTGGAGCAGATTCTGAACGCGGGACGCGGGGCGGCCGCGTCCCGGGTCGAGAGCGTGGTGCTGGCCGTGAACGGGTATTCGTCCTATCAGGGGCGTATGCTGGCCGAGCAATATGGCCGCGCGCTGCAACCCGATCTGGTGGTGGTGCAGTTTGGCTGGAACGACCACTGGCTGGCGCTCGGGCAGCCGGACGCGCAGAAAAATTTTGCACCACCCTCGCGCTGGCAAATCCGGGCACACGCGGCCTACCGCAAAAGCCGCGCTTTGCAGGGGTATGTTTGGGCCTGGCAGCGGTTGGGAAGGGCAACCGCGACCGGGACCGGGGTGGTGCGCGTTCCCCCCGCTGCGTACCGCCAAAACCTGCTGGCGATCCGCAGCCTGTTCGAGGCCGCAGGCGTTCCGGTGGTGTTCGTCACCGCGCCCGCCGCGCACGCGCGGTTGGGAGTGCCACAGGAAATCACGGCACGCGGCTTCGCGGTGGACGCGGATTCGGTGGTGCGAACGCATCGGCAGTACAACCGGATCGTGCGCCAGGTGGCCCGCGAGGGGTGGCTGTTGGACATGGAAGCCCGCTTCGATACACTACCCGCCGCCCGGCTGCAAAGCCTTTTCCAGCCAGACGGCATTCACCTATCACAAGATGGGATGGATGTCTACGCGCGCTGGGTAGCGGACTTTCTGAAAACCGTTGCAGAAATGTGACAAATGCGCGATAATGAGTGCATGTCTCCCCTCGACGGGAAAATGTTCCCGTTTGCAACGTCTTTTCCGAGTTCCCCCAAATTCAACCATGAAAGGAGTCCAAAATGCCACTGCTGTTTGACATCTCACGTTGGAATATCGTCGAGGATTACAAGTTGCTGGCCCAACGCACGGTGGGC
>JALUWE010000177.1 GCA_027019845.1 Anaerolineales bacterium
TGGGTAATTGGGTAATTACGCATTACGCATCTCGATCTTCGATCTGACTCGCTCGTGGTGGCGGGGGTCGGTGCGGACTTCGATCAGGTGGGGGGTGGGCGCGGGGATGGCGGTTTGCAGTGCCTGGCGGAGGGCGCGGCGGGAGGTGACGCGGGTGTAACGCGCGGCAAACATGGCCGCGGCCGGCGCGAAATCCAGGCCGTGGGCGGTGAGGAACAATTCGGTGAAGGGCGGGTCGAATGAGGCGATGGGCAGCCGGTGAAAGATGCCGCCGCCGTCGTTGTTGATCAGCACGATGGTGGGGTTGAGGCCGCAGCGTCGCAGGGCCAGCAGGCCGTTCAGGTCGTGGTAGAGGGCCAGGTCGCCAATGACCAGCACGAGGGGCGCGTCCGAGGCGGAGGCCACACCCAACGCGGTGGAGAGCACGCCGTCGATGCCGCTGGCGCCGCGGTTGGCAAAGACGCGGAGGCGTTTTCCACCGGGCGGGACGAACTCGTCCAGATGGCGCACCGGGTTGCTGCTGGAGACGAACAACAGGCCGCCCTCGGGCAGCGCGTCCACCACTTCGGGGAGCACCAGGCCCTCGAAAAAGCCCTCGTCCGCGGCGCGTTGGACCGCGCGCCAGTAGGCGGAGTCGTAGGCGCGCAGTTCGGCCACCCAGGCGGGGTCCGCGGGCGCGCGCGGGGGGAGACGCTCGATCAGGGCGCGGCAGAACGCGGCCGGGTCCGCCACGATCAGGTCGCTGAGGGTGTGCGCGGGGTCGGGCCAGAGGGGGTAGGGTGCCACCGCGAGGCGGCGGGTGGTGGGGGGCAGGGTGGCGAGGAAGTCCAGCAGGGGTTTGGAGGTGGGGGCCGCGCCGAATTGCAGGATCAGGTCTGGGGCCGGGATGCGGCTGGCGATCAGGGGGGAGAGCGGGGGCGCGGGCGGGGTGTGGGGGCCGAGGCGCAGGCCGGAGAGGGCGTCGGCCACCAGGGGGTAGCCGGTGGCCGCGCTGAGTTGGGCGACCGCTGCGGGGAAGTCTGCACCGGCGCAGCGCGGGCCGCACAGGATCAGGCCGCGCGGGGGCAGCGGCAGGTCGGGCAGGGTGGTGAGCGGCCGCGCGGGGGGGATGCGGGTGAAGGGTTGTCCGCCGGGCCGCGCCAGCAGGTCGGGGGGCGGCTCGAAGCCGGGCAGCGGGGTGGGTTCGAGCGGTTTGCGGAAGGGGAGGTTGAGGTGTACCGGGCCGGGGGGCACGCCGCGCGCGGCCGCGTAGGCGCGGCAGGCCAGGGTGCGCAGGTGGCGGATGGCTTGAGGGGGCGGTTTCCACTCCGGCAGGGGGAGGTCCACGAACCAGCGCAGGTGATCGGCGTACATTTTGACCTGGTCTACGCTCTGGTTTGCGCCGCTGCCGCGCAGTTCGGGGGGGCGGTCTGCGGTGAGCAGCAGGAGGGGGACGTGGGCGTGATGGGCTTCGATGACCGCGGGGTAGAAGTTGGCCGCGGCCGTGCCGGAGGTGCACACCACTGCCGCGGGTTGGCCGGTGGCCAGGGCGATGCCCAACGCGAAATACGCCGCGCCGCGCTCATCCAGCAGGGAGTGTACCTGGATGGCCGGGTGGGCGTCGAAGGCCAGCGCCAGCGGGGTGGAGCGCGAGCCGGGCGCAAGGCAGGCGGCACGCAGCCCGCAACGGGCCAGCTCGTCGATCAAAATGCGGGCGTAGAGGGTGTTGGGGTTGGGCATGGGGGGATTGGGGATAGGGATAGGGATAGGGGATTGCATCCTGAGCGGAGGGCGGCGCAGCCGCTCGTAGTCGAAGGATGGGTAATTGGGTAATTGGGTAATTACATCCTGAGCGGAGGGCGGCGCAGCCGCTCGTAGTCGAAGGATGGGTAATTGGGTAATTGGGTAATTGGGTAATTGCATCCTGAGCGGAGGGCGGCGCAGCCGCTCGTAGTCGAAGGATGGGTAATTGGGTATTGGGTATTGGGTATTGGGATTTCTACACACAACCCAGGGCGTGTAACACCGGTTGAAATTTGAGTTCGGTTTCGCGCCATTCTTTTTCGGGGTCGGAATCGGCGACGATGCCCGCGCCGGCGTAGAGCAGGGCCTGGCCGGGATTGGTGACTGCGGAGCGGATGGCAACCGCGAACAGGCCTTCGCGGCCAGGGGCCAGCCAGCCGACCGGCGCGCCGTACCAGCCGCGGGGCAGGGGTTCGAGTTGGCGGATCAGGCGCAGCGCGGAGGGGCGCGGGAATCCGCCCAGGGCCGGGGTGGGGTGCAGGGCGTGGATCAGGGCCAGGATGCCCTGCCCGTCGGAGAGGCGGGCGGTGATCGGGGTTTTCAGGTGTTGGATGTTGTTGAGCAGGCAGAGTTGGGGCGTGGCAGGGGCTTCCAGGCGGCTGACGAGAGGCTGGAGGTTGTGGAGGATTTCGCGCACCACCAGATCGTGCTCGTGGCGGTCTTTGGGGCTGTCGAGCAGTTGTTGGCCGAGGGCCTGGTCTTCTTGCCAGGTGTGGCCGCGGCGGATGGAGCCGGCCAGGGCGGCAGTGCGCAGCTCGCGAGCGCGGGTTTCGGCCAGCAGCTCGGGGGTGGCGCCGAAGAAGGCATGGCCGGGGCGCGGCTCGATCAGGAAGCGGTAGCAGTCCGGGTAGCGGGCCTGGAGGCGGGCCAGCGCGGTGAGCACATCGAGCGGTTGGGGGAAACGCAGGCGGAGGCCGCGCGCCAGCACGACTTTGTCCAGCGCGCCGCGGCGGATGCGCGCCCGTGCGCGGGTGACCATCTCGATCCAGGCGTCGCGGGACATGAGAGTCTCGTGCTGGCCCTTCGAGAGAGGCGGCGCGCCGTTGTCCAGGATGGCCGCCGCGAAGCGGCTGTCCAGGCCCTGCCAGCAGATGTCTCGAGCGCGCTCGATCAGGCGGGCGGCGGTCGCGGCGGGGTCCTCGCCGGGTTGGAGGATGTGGTTGAGGGTCAGCCAGGTCTGATCGCCGGAGCGGGTGAGCTGCAGGCGCGGGAGCAGGAACCAGGCTTCGGGGAAGGGTTCCCAGGCCGGGGTGCGGGGTTCGCCCCAAAAAAACGAGAAGCCGCCGAACAATTTGGGGCCGATCTCGGGGGGGTGTCGGGCTG
>JALUWE010000178.1 GCA_027019845.1 Anaerolineales bacterium
TTATAAGTCTAATGGAGCGGAGGGCGGCGCAGCCGCTCGAAGTCGAAGGATGGGGAGTGGGGAGTACACCAGTTCCTCATTCCCCAACTCAAAACTCCAATCCCCATCCCATCTTGACCCCTACACAGGCAGGGTTATAATTCAACAACTGAATTTTGGAAGGCGATATGGACACTCACACCGAGATCACCCGCGAGCTGCGCCTGCTGGAGCACATCGAGCAGGACCCGGACGTTAATCAGGCTACCCTGGCCGACAAACTGGGCGTGGCGGTTGGCACGGTCAACTGGCACATCAAGCGCATGGTGGCCAAAGGGTACGTCAAGCTGCAACGTGCCGAGCGCAAGAAGTTACGCTACATCATCACGCCGGAGGGCCTGGCCTTCCGCGCCCGCCTGACGATGGACTACATCGAGCAGTCTTTCCTGTTGTATCGCCGTATCCGCGGGCGGGCGCGCGAGCAGCTCAAAAAGCTGCGCGAGGCCGGGCACGACTCCGTGCGCATCCTCGGTGAGGGCGACATCGCGGATGTGTGCCGTCTGACCTGCCTGGAGATGGGCGTCACGGTGGTGGATGACCCTGCCGCGCCCGCGCTGGAGGTGGATGGGATGCGCGTGATGCTGAAGATGCAGGGAGACAGGGTAAACAGTCAGACAAATAAGACAAGTAAGACCAGTCAGACAAATAAGACAAATAAGACAAGTAAGACAAATAAGACCAGTAAGACAAATAAGACCAGTAAGACAAATCAGCCCCCATGAACAACCCTCCCCCCTCTCCCCACATCTTAATCACCGGCGGCGCGGGCTACATCGGCTCGCTGCTGACCGGAGAACTGCTGCGCCGTGGCTACCGTGTCACGGTGGTGGACGAGCTGCTGTTCGGCGGCGAATCGCTGGTGGGGTATTTGCGTGACCCGAACTTTCATTTCGTCAAAGCCGATGTGTGGACGCCGCGCGCCATCAAGGTCGCGCCCCCGCGCGGCTGGCCGGCCCCGGACGCGGTGGTGCATCTGGCCGCCATCGTGGGCTTTCCGGCCTGCCAGGCTGTCGGGCGTCAGGTGGCGTGGCGTTACAACGTGGAGGCCACCCAACGCGTCTTCGAGCAGGCCTGCGAGCTTGGTGTCGAACGCCTGATCCTGGCCTCCACCTACAGCAACTACGGCCTGTCCCCGGACGGCGCGCCCGTGACCGAAGAGTCGCCCCTCACCCCCCAATCCCTGTACGCCGAAACCAAAATCGCAGCCGAGGAATATCTGCTGGCACACAAAAACGAACGCTGCGCGCCGCTCATTTTCCGTTTCGCCACCCTGTTCGGCCTCTCTCCGCGCACTCGCTTCGACCTGATCGTCAACCAGTTCGTGCTGGAGGCCTGGACCGAGCGCAAGTTGCTGATCTACCAGCGCGGCTACTCGCGCTCCTTCCTGCACGTGTACGACGCGGTGCGCGGCATCCTGCTGGCACTGGAGGCCCCGGAAGCGAAAATCCGCGGCGAAGTGTACAACGTGGGCACCGAAGCGGGCAACTACTCCAAAGACGAGATCGTCGGCCTGATCATCAAGCGCATCCCCGAAGTGCGCGTGGAATACAAAGACCTCAGCTTCGGCGGCGACATGCGCGACATCACCGTCTCATTCGCCAAAATTCAGCGCGAGCTGGGCTTCGAGGCCACCCTGAGCGTGGACGACGGCATCCGCGAGGTGCTGCACGCCATCCAGGACGGCCTCATCAAAGAGCCGCGGCACGCGCGCTACCGGAATGCCAGGTTCATTGTGCAGTGATCAAAGATCAAGATCGAAAATCGGAGCAGCACATGCCTTCACACCAAAACAATTTCTGGAAAGACAAACGCATCACCGTCACCGGCGGGTCCGGCTTTCTCGGCTCGTTTGTGGTCGAGGAGCTGCGCGCCCGCGGCGCAACCAGCATCTTCGTACCCCGCAGCGCAGACTACGATCTGACCCGCCTCGAGGACCAGGATCGGATGCTGGCCGACTCACAACCGGACATCATCATCCACCTGGCCGCGCTGGCCGGCGGCATCGGCGCCAACCGCGCCCGCCCCGCGGAGTTCTTCTACCAAAACCTGATGATGGGCGTGCCCCTGATGCACAAAGCCTGGCAGGCAGGCGTGGAAAAATTCGTCGCCATCGGCACCATCTGCGCCTACCCCAAATTCACCCCCATCCCCTTCAAAGAAGAGCACCTGTGGGACGGTTACCCCGAAGAGACCAACGCGCCCTACGGCCTGGCCAAGAAAATGCTGCTCGTCCAGGCGCAGGCCTACCGCCAGCAATACGGCTTCAACGCCATCTACCTGCTGCCGGTCAACCTGTACGGGCCGCGCGACAACTTCGATTTGGAGACCTCCCACGTCATCCCCGCGCTGATCCGCAAATACATCGAGGCCCAGGAGCGCGGGGACGATCACGTCACCCTGTGGGGGGACGGCTCCCCAACGCGCGAATTCCTGTACGCGCCGGACTGCGCCAAAGGCATCGTGCAGGCCGCGGAACGCTACGACAGCCCCGAACCGGTCAACCTCGGCTCCGGCCAGGAGATCAGCATCAGAGACCTGGCCGAACTGATCGCCCGCCTGACCGGTTTCGAGGGCGAAATCATCTGGGACACCAGCAAACCCAACGGCCAGCCGCGCCGCGCCCTCGACACCTCCCGCGCCGAACAATTCTTCGGCTGGCGCGCCACCACCCCCTTCGAGCAGGGGCTGCGGGAGACGATTGCCTGGTTTCGGGGGAATCGTGAATCGTGAATCGGAAGTCGAGCGTGATTCACGATTCATCATCCCCCGCCAAAAACATGACCGATTTGCCCATACCATCCCCCTCCTCCGACACCATCCTCATCCGCCCCTCGCGTGGCTGGTCCGCCCTCAACCTGCGTGACCTGTGGCACTACCGCGAGCTGGTCTTCTTCCTGATCTGGCGGGATGTCAAGGTGCGCTACAAACAAACCGCGCTGGGTGCGGCCTGGGCGATCTTGCAGCCCGTGTTGCAGATGATCGTCTTCACCGTGTTGTTCGGCAACATCGCCAAACTGTCCTCCGAAGGTGTGCCTTACCCCATTTTTTCGTACACCGCGTTGC
>JALUWE010000179.1 GCA_027019845.1 Anaerolineales bacterium
GGGTAGTACATGCCAGCTGTTTCCCGGTCATTCTGAACGACAGCGAAGAATCTCGGCGATGGCGGGGGAGACGGGGGACGGATGACCGGGGACCGGCGCGTGGTTATTGGTGGTCGGGGCGACCGGCCGGTCGCCCCGACAGTCGTTGCGCTCCGGATTCTTCGGTCGTTGCACTCCCTCAGAATGACTTGACAGCCTGCGTGCCCTCAGAATGACAGGGGTTGTGTTTCACTCTGGCAGAACTTGGCAGTTGCTCACCGTGACACCCCCGCAAAGAATTTTCGGATAGGCTCTAAATCGCCAGCATCTCCACCAACGCCTGTAACCCCAACAGATACGAACGCCAGCCAAAGCCGGTGATCTTCCCCGCGCACACCGCGGAGAGCAGCGAGGTGTGCCGGAAGGCCTCGCGCGCGTACACGTTGGACAAATGCACCTCCACTACCGGGATGCCGATGGCGGCCACCGCGTCGCGCAGCGCCACCGAGGTGTGCGTGTACCCGCCCGGGTTGAACACCACCCCCGCGGCCCATTCCCGCGCCTCGTGCAGCGCGTCGATCAACGCGCCCTCGCTGTTGGACTGGTAACTGCGCACCTCCACCCCCCACTCCCGCCCGGCCTCCGCCAGCCGCGCGTCGATCTCGGCCAGCGTCATCGAACCGTACACCTCGGGTTCACGCGTGCCGAGCAGGTTGAGATTGGGGCCATGAAGAACCAGAACCGCGCGCATCACCTTCATCCCTGCCACACGAACAGTACAACCTCAGACCACTCAAACAAGTTACAGTACTTACGCACTTCGTGCCTGCTGTTGCTTATGTCATTCCGAGCGACCGGCTGTTACCCGTGTCATTCTGAGCGGCAGCGAAGAATCTCGGCGATGGCGGGGGAGACGGGGGACGGATGACGGGGGACCGGCGCGTGGTTATTGGGGGTCGGGGCGACCGGCCGGTCGCCCCGACGGTCGCATCAAGTCCAATCCTTGTTCGGCGCGTGATTATTGAAGACATCCGGGTGGTTGGACGGACGCCATCTCGCTTGCGGTGAGGGAGATTCTTCGGGCACTGCGTGCCCTCAGAATGACATGATAGGCTGCACTCCAGATTCTTCGGTCGCTGCGCCCGGATTCTTCGGTCGCTGCGCCCGGATTCTTCGGTCGCTGCGCCCGGATTCTTCGGTCGCTGCGCTCCCTCAGAATGACAGGGATTGTGTGGAGCTTACGCAGGTGTTCGTAATGACACAAAACCTGTACTTGATTTCATCAACTGCGTAAGCCCTGCAAGTTAGACAAGTCAGACCACTTAGACAAGTCAGACAAGTTAGACAAGTTAGACCACTCAGACCACTCAGACAAGTTAGACAACTCAGACCAGTCAGACCAAGTGTACCACCAAAAACCCGCTCAAAACACCGGATGCCAACCCAAACTCAAAACTCAGACCCCACACTCACCCCCACGCGCACCTCCCCCACCCGCACCGGCAGCGCGAAGCGCACCGTGCCACCGGCCTTCTTCTTATCCACCCGCATCGCCTGGCGAATGGCCTCCCGCGACAGCCCCGGGGGAATCTCGGTCGGCAGCCCCAGCCCGCGCAGGCAGCCCGCGATCTCCTCCGCCAGCCCCTTCCCGGCCAGCCCGATACGCTCGGCCAGCCGCGCCTCCTCCACCATGCCAATCGCCACCGCCTCCCCATGCCGCAGCCGGAACCCCGACACCAGCTCCACCGCGTGGCCGATGGTGTGCCCCAGATTGAGCGCGGCCCGCTGCCCTCCCTCGAACGGATCGGCCTCGATCACCCGAATCTTGACCGCCATGGCCCGCGCCACCAGCTCCGCCCAATCCACCTCCCCGCGCAAATCGCCCATCTCCTGGCACATCGCGAACAACCGCGGGTCCGCGATCACCCCGTGTTTGACCACCTCGGCCATCCCGGCGCGCAGCTCGGCCTCCGGCAGGGTCGCCAGCACCTCCGGATCGGCCAGCACCAGCCGCGGCGCGTGAAACGCGCCCACCAGGTTCTTCCCCTGCGGCAGGTCTGCGCCCGTCTTCCCGCCCAGGCTGGCGTCCACCATTGCCAGCAGCGTGGTAGGCAGCACCACCCAGGCCACCCCGCGCAAAAACGTGGCCGCGGCGAACCCGGCCAAATCCCCCACCACCCCGCCGCCCAGCGCGGCCACCGTGCTGCGCCGCTCCACCCCGGCCTCCAACAGCCCCTGCCAGATCACCCCCACACTCTCCACCGTCTTGTGCGCCTCGCCGGGGGGGAGGGTGATGGCCCGGACCGGGAAACCGGCCTCGATCAGGGACCGCCGCACCCGGGCCGCGTACAGCCCCCCGACATTCTCATCCGTGACCAGACCCAGCGGGGGCAGCAGACCCCGGCCGCGCAGCGCCTCCCCAACCGAGTCCAGCCCCCCGGGCCGCACGCGCACGTCATACCCCGCCCCCATGCCGCGCACCCGGAACATGCCCAACAAAATCTGCGCCTCCCACGCGGCCTGCTCCGGCGAGCGCGCCTGGGTGGAAAGTTGCAGCGGGAACGAGCGGTAGTGCGCCTCCCGCCGCGCCAGGTAGGCCTTCAATTGGGCTGCGGGATCGCCCTGCAAAAGGGGGCGCGGGCTGGCGTCGCTTTGCAGCCGCGCCAGCAGGGTCTCCGCGGGCGCGGTCAGGCAGATGATTGGGCCGCGCGCCTCGGCCAGGGCGCGGTTGTGCGCCTCGAGCAGCGCGCCCCCGCCCAGGGCCACCACCCCGCCGCTGTCCGCCACCCGTGCGAGGGCCTCCCGCTCCCGCGCCCGGAACCCGGCCTCCCCCTCGGCCGCGAAAATGCCCGCCACCGGCATCCCGGCGCGGGCCTCGATCTCCCCATCCAGGTCAACGAACGGCAGCCCCAGGTTTTCGGCCAAAATGCGCCCCAGCGTGGACTTGCCGGAACCGGAGGGGCCGTAGAGAAAAATGTGCGGCGTTTTTGGCATCGAATGGTGCGGAAGGCTTTCTCACGCCTCGTCCTGTGCGGCTTGCGCCTCCTTCAGCAGGGCAATCATCTCCTCGATGCCCTCCGGCGGCTGGGGCGCGCTTTGCAACAGTTCGTAGTCGTCGAA
>JALUWE010000180.1 GCA_027019845.1 Anaerolineales bacterium
GCAACACCTCGGCCACCGCGCGCGTTTGCTCGTAATTCTCCACCGCGCACGGCCCGATCATCAGCACCACCTCACGCCCGCCAATCTGCAAATCCGGCGCAACGCGCACCGGGCGGGTGGAGAAGTTGTGGGGACTTGTGGGAACTCGGGGGAAGTCGTAAGTGCTCATGGGAACTCGTAGGGACTCGGGGGAACTCGTGGGAACTCGTGGGAACTCGTAGGGACTCGGGGGAACTCGTGGGAACTCGTAGGGACTCGGGGGAAGTCTAAAACAACTTCCGCACCGCCTGCCGCCTGACCTTGCCCGAGGCGGTGCGCGGCAGCGCGGTCACGAAGCGTATCTGCCGCGGAATCTTGTACCCGGCCAGGCCGCGGCGCAAAAAAGCCTCCAGTACGGCTTCACGATTGGGCACGGCCTCCCCCTGCCACACCACCGCGGCGGCCACGCGCTGGCCCCACTCCGGATCAGGCAGGCCAACCACGCAGGCCGCGCGCACGTTGGGGTGTTCGAGCAGGGCACGCTCCACCTCCGAGGGGTAGACATTCTCGCCGCCGGTGACGATCAGGTCGGTGCGCCGCTGCACCACCCACAAGTCGCCGTCTTCGTCCAGATAACCCAAATCGCCGGTGCGCAGCCAGTGCCCGGCGTAGAAACCCGCGGTGCGGGCGCGGTAATAGCCGCGCATCACGGTTGGGCCGCGCACGATGATCTCGCCGATCTCGTTGGGCGCGGCCTCCACGAACGGCGCGGCCTCCGGTTCGCCGGGTGAACTGGCAGCTCGTTCGACAGGCGGCTGCTGGCCGGGCGAATTGGCAATTTGCGCAGCCGCTCCCATTTGCCCAGCTTTTTCCATTGGTGCAGCCGCTCCCATTTGCGCAGCCGCTTCCATTTGTTCAGCACTCCCCATTTGCGCAGCCCCCTCCATTTTGGCTATACGCAGCTCAGTGAACATCAACGCCTTACCCGCGCTGCCCGGTTTGCGGGCCGTCTCCTCCGGCCTGGCTGTCGCCACCTGCGAGGCCGCCTCGGTCAGGCCGTAGGTCAGCGCCACCGGGAAACCGCGCGCCCGCGCCTCAGCCAGCAAGTCCCGCGGGGCAGCCGCGCCTCCGACCAGAGCGCAGCGCAACGAGCGCGGCGCGCCCCCCTGCCGGGTCGCCAGCACGCGGCGCAGCATGGTCGGGACCAGCGACACGATGGTGACGCCGTCCTCGTCCAGGGACCGGTTCACCTGATCGGGGTCGAATTTTTCATGCAGCACCACGGTGGTGCCATACATGCAGCAGCGCAGCACAATCGCCATGCCGCCGACGTGGTAGAGGGGCATTGCCAGCAGCCAGCGGTCGTCGCCGCGATGTCCCAACCGGTAGGCCGAGGCGGTCGCGCTCCAGAAGTGGTTGGCAAAGGTAAGCCGCGCGCCTTTGGGGTGGCCGGTGGTGCCAGATGTGAAGACAATGGCCTGGGTGCGGTCGAGGTGGAAGGGGCCGGCACGCCAGCCAGGGGCCGGAGGCGAGGCGATCAGGCCGCGCACCCCGGGCTGGGTGGGCGTGTCCACGGAGAAGATCAGGCGGCGTTCGTAGAAGTCGCCTTTTTTGGTGGGCGCGGTGCTGTCTTCCGGCTCGGCGGGCACGCTGCCGGGCAGGCGGGCGCGCGGCAGCAGTTGCAGCCCGGCAGCCTCGCGCGCCCGGTCGCAAACCACCGCGGTACAGTCCGCGTGGTCGGCCTGCCAGCGCAGTTCCGAGGGGGTCAGGCGCAGATTGAGGGGCACGAGCACCGCGGCCAACCGCGCCAGCGCGTGGATCAGGAAGACGTACTCGGGCCGGTTGGACATCAACACCGCGACGTGCGCGCCCCGGCCAATGCCCGCAGCGGCCAGTTGCGCGGCCAGCCCCGACACTTCGGCGTGCATTTGCGCGTACGTCCAGGCACGCCCGCGCCAGAGCAGCGCGGGATGGCGGGGGGAGATGCGGGCACGGTGGGCGAGGAAGTCCAACATGAGCGGGCATCGAGAGCCGGGAATGGGGTGGATTCTCGATGATCAGGGCCGGCGGGGGAATTTGCGATATTCGACCGGGCGTTTTTCGACGAACGCGTTGCGGCCTTCTTTGCCTTCGTCGGTCATGTAGAAGAGCATGGTGGAATCGCCCGCCAGCACCTGCAAACCGGTCTGGCCGTCCATGTCCGCGTTCATGGCGGCTTTGATGAAGCGGATGGCAATCGGGCTTTTGTGCAGGATTTCCTGCGCCCAGGCCACACCTTCGGCTTCGAGCTGGTCGATGGGCACGACTTTGTTGACCATGCCCATTTTTTCGGCTTCGTAGGCGTCGTATTGGCGGCAGAGGTACCAGATTTCGCGCGCCTTTTTCTGGCCGACGATGCGCGCCAGGGTTGCGGAGCCGTATCCGGCGTCGAAGCTGCCCACCTTGGGGCCGGTCTGGCCGAAGATGGCGTTGTCCGCGGCGATGGTCAGGTCACAGACCACGTGCAGCACGTGGCCGCCGCCGATGGCGTAACCGGCGACCAGCGCGATGACCGGTTTGGGCATGGTGCGGATGATGCGCTGGAGCTGCAACACATTCAGCCGGGCCACGCCTTGATCGTCCACATACCCGGCATGGCCGCGCACCTTTTGGTCGCCACCGGCACAAAACGCGTATTTGCCGTCCTTCGCGGGGCCGTTGCCGGTCAGCAGCACCACGCCGATCTCCTGGTCCATCCAGGCATCCTGGAACGCGTCGATCATCTCGTCGATGGTGCGCGGCCGGAACGCGTTGCGCACTTCAGGACGGTTGAACGCGATACGCGCCATGCCGTCCGCTTTGTGGTAGGTGATGTCTTGGTAGTCTTTGGCTTGGGTCCAGTTAGGGGTCATGGTAGCTCCTTGTGGTTGGGGGGTTTGGTAAATTGGTAATTGGGTGATTGGGTAATTGGGTGATTGGGTAATTGGGTAATTGGGTAAATTGGTAATTACGTATTACGCATCTCGATCTTCGATCTGACTCGCTCGTGGTGGCGGGGGTCGGTGCGGACTTCGATCAGGTGGGGGGTGGGCGCGGGGATGGCGGTTTGCAGTGCCTGGCGGAGGGCGCGGCGGGAGGT